>JAFLCC010000014.1 GCA_017302835.1 Deltaproteobacteria bacterium
GATTAAGAATAGCAAGAGAAAAAACCATCAATCAAAACTTGAACTGACAGTACAGATTTTTTTAAAAAAGTTAAAAATAAATTGATGAACAAAAGGGCAACTGTCAGATTAAATCCCAACTTCTACACATAAAGATTTACGACCTTCTCCATGATCCCCTGATCATTCGGTATGAAATCAAGCCCTTCCGTTGCGCCTCTTTCATCCACGCCAGCTAATCGAATATATCGTTCAGCCGTTTTTAAATCCCTCCATCCACAGATTTTCATTACTGTTGTTGAAGGAACTCCGCGCGATATCAGATGCGTCGCAAAACAAGCTCTTAACGTATGAAAGCGAACCGTTGGGATGCCGATTTCACGGCAAAACGCCCGAAGAACTTTTGCCTGATAGCCTTCCTTCCAAGTTGAAAAGCGAGGAAGAAAAAACTGTCCATGTTCGTCAGAGCCAAAGTTTTGTTGCTTCAACTCCATCAATATCATGTAAAGCTCACTCGACACAGGAACATTTCGCCAGTATCTAGCCTTCAACGGGCCATACTTTTTTAGACGCTTGTTCCAGGATCTTGTCAGACGAATCAGACCAAAATTTCTTTCATGCGGCGGCAGAGTTTTTTGTCGACTGGCTTCTTCTAAAGAAACCAACTCCACATCCTCATGCCGTAGGCCGAACACTTCACCGTTGCGACAGCCTGTTAAGACCGAGACCGCCCATATCGGATACCAAGGGTGCTGCCTATCTTTCGCTTCACGAAGAAGAGTTTTAATCTGCTCGTGAGTTAAAATCTCTGGCAGCTTCTCTTGCTCTTTCTTCGTCGTATCAACCCCAAACACTGGACTATGATGAGGACCGACAATCAGTCGCTCATCAATACCCCAAAGATAAATTAGGTTGATAACGCTTTTTAGCTTTTTCTGATAGGCCGACGTATTCCCAAGATCCGCAACTTGATTCAATAGCAAGCGACCCTCTCCACGAGTAATCTCTGATGCTGGCCGCTTGAGCCACGATTGCGTCCACTTGCGAGCCAGATTTGCGTATTCCCAAACCGTAGTTTTCATAATTCGAGACGATGGATAAAGCTCATTGAACTGTGACCATCGGTCGATAATGCTTTCCCACGAACATCCTTGAGATTCAAGCCGTGCGATTTCAGATGTGATTTGCACAAGTTGAAATCGCTCTTCTTTTTCAGCTTCTTTTCTGGATTTAAAACCTCGCTGCATTCTCTGAAGACGAATGCGTGGATTCTTTTTGCTACGACGATTTAAATAATATTTCCAATATGTCTGACCATTTTCTTCATAAGATAAAATAGACATTGTTACCTCCTTTATGCCTGAGAGCATTCAATAAGGTAAGCAAGCTCTTTTCTTTTGAAAAACAACTTACCTGAAAATTTTCGTCTTTTAATTTTTCCTTGGGATACCAACTTGTGAACTGCATTCACCGATGGGTGCCCTCTTGGACTAAATTTTCTTAAGTATATTGCTGCTTCCGCTGTAGATAACCACTCCAAATTTTCAAAGAACAAATTACTTCTTGCATCTGAATTTACCTCGTTTTTTTCCACGTTTCCATTCCCTTCTTCTTCTCTACTTACCTGTGTCATATTATTATCTCTTCTCTACTAACACCTAACCCGCCCGCCGCCGTTGGACCGTCTTCCTGACCACTTACAACCGTTAAACATCTTTAGATGTAGGGTGTGAGTGGTCAGGAAGCGCAGAGGGATGACCAGCGGCGGGCGGGTTAGGTGTTAATTGCTTATTTTGCTTAAAGAAAATTAAAAAAGTGGTGGCAAAATGTTTGAGCAGAAAAATCTGGGAGGGCTACCAGTTAAATGAGTTCTTCATCTCGCCGTTTTGTCCAACTCGTTGATGTAAGATATCCACACCATTTTTCAAATGTAGTGGGTTTTCCACATGCATTAAAAAGTCGTGAAAGCATTGGACCACCACCATCAAGCGAATCAGAAAAGACGAAAAAATTTTCACCAAATCTTTTTTGGCGCTGCCAACGATCCAAAAGTTTGGTTTGGTAAAGCAGTCTAATTGTTTCTGAAAGTCGTCCGCTATCGCAAATATAAATCAGCCCATCAATACTTGTTTCGCCCATATATTTTTTAAATTTTCTAATAAGTCTCTGTTCCGATTTTCTGGTTCTTTCAATTTCAAATGCAAGATGTACGACTTCAGTTGTTTCTGTTCTTGGAATCATTAGCAAGAAATCAGGTTTCAAATCAAAATCCTGATTCTTAAGTCCGAGAACATTCATAGCTATCTGATCACAGTTAATATCGCCCTCGCGCACGATTTTAGAATCTGGAAAATGTCGTTTCATATTTAAAATCCAGTATTCACACCATTGATTATGAAACCAATCCTGCTTTCGCAGCAATGGCTGCTTGATCTCGTCAGTGTGACATTTTAAAATTTCAGCCGACTTCATTCGGCTCGCTGGCCCCTGAGCTATCATGTAAAAAGTAATTTGAGTTGTTGATTGAACCACTTCAATTAGATTTTTATTTCTCAAAACTTGAAGAGCTTTGCGTATATTTTGCTTCGCCATTGGGGGTGTTAGCATTCTAAAAAGCAGATCAATCGTCAAAGGACCGCTCTCCTTGATTAACCATAGAATCTCTTTCCCTCGTTTAGTTTGCTTTTGTTTTGTAACCGTCATTGTTCGATATTTTCCATCGAAAGTTGGCCACGAGAAGATTTCTTTCCGACTTTGGATTTAATATCCATCAGCGCCCGAATTGCAGAATCGATATCAATTTCCTTTTGTGATGACAACAATCTTAAAGATTTTCTTATGTTTGTATGTTTTGCCTGTAGTCCCCGAATATCAAGTTTAGTGGTGATTAGAATTTCATTCACCACATCTGAAAAAGTAATCGAGCCATTTACAAATCCTTCATTGGCCTCTTTCGTGAGATTTTCCAATGCAGTCCATGATTCATCACTCATAACAATTTGAAGTTTCTTTTTCACTAGCGACCACCTTTCTTGATTTTTGGTTGTGGAATTACAAATGGACTTGGCGGAAGATCCCCAAAGTAAATTTCAGTTTGCCGAGACATTTCGTCGCGATCCTCGACAACCTGTTGGTGAATAAAGTATGAGGTGATGAGTCCAAGCCCGAGACCGATACTTGCACCAAGTCCGACCTCTTCAGCAGATGGATTTCTACCACCAGCGCCATGACCAGCGTAAGTTGCAGCAGCACCAGTCAATGCACCAGTGACAGCTCCAAGCCTAAAAGATTGATCGAGTGTCGTGCAAGATATTGAAAGAGCCATTACAAGGCTCAATAAAAATATGCGTTTCATTTCGCAGTCCTCCTGTTTTTAAATCAGTAAAGGAGTGGAAAAGTGGGATGGGTTAAGTTGATTAATCTAAATTTTCTAAATTAATTTACGGATCGATTGCATATTAACGTTGTTAAAATGAAACTTTTCTTTTTCATTTTGGGAAAATCCTTCATGGTCTAGGTCACCATTCAAAACTCTATCGTGATATCGATGAGATTCTTCAACAAGTTTATCTCTAAGCATGTATCCATAAGTGTTTGAAACAGGATCTGTGACGCCCTCATTGAGCTTATCATTAATTCCAGATTCAATATCAACCAATTTGTTTGCGCCCCAAACTACCATTAAAACTAGATCTCTTGCTGTTTCTTCCTTTGAGGCAAAGTTCATTTCCATGTGGGCGAAACTACTGTTGCATACTAAGTAACGTATCTTAGTTAGCAATTCTTCAATTTTTTGAAAGCGGTCGCTTAATGTAGAAAAATTCAGTTTATCAATTTGGTCTTTACCCTTAACTCGTTCATACTTGTGGGCACGGTGCATATTTCTGTCGTCTACAACGTCAGTAATTAAACTCTCAAATTTAAGTTTTAACTTGTCGATATCATCAGGAGTAATTTTTATTGGGCTTCTGTTTCTTGCCTCAGGAAACAAATCAAACATAGTTTCTTCATGTGATTTGAGTGCATTTTCGATAAAATTTTCTTGGATTTCTAATTCTGTCCTCTCAATTTCTTCAGCTGTCGGAACAAATCCTATACAGATGGTGCTTCCTTTCACGGGAGAAACATTTGCCGCTTTCAGCGGTTTTATTTGATGTGTGTTGGCTTTTAATTTATTAAAGAAACCTCCACTCCCCAGCATTCCTTTAGCTAAGGATGCAAAATCTACTACTAGCATATCCCATGTATCATGAAGCATTCGAAAGACAATATCGTTTTTAACTTGAAAGGTTTTACCTTTTGTAACCTCAGCGAACTGCGTTTCAACTTCAGTAAGGAAATAAAGGCGAGTCTTAATCCTAGATAAAGTATCTTCCGTTTCTCTTATAATTAGCTCAACACTCATTAAATTACCCCAATTTTCTATTAAATTATCTTATAGTTTCTGATCGCCCACCAGTTGAACGTTGCTTTTAGTCTGTTCTAGAATCAAAATGGCCTTGTCATTAAAAAACTCATCAGTAGAATTTGAAAATTCAAAATCTTTGTCCGCAGTAATCAGCAAAGGTAGCGCACAGGATTGAAAGAGATTAATGATCATTGCATCGGGGCCACGAACCCCAAGCTGACCCATTGTTTTGACCATATCTTTCCAATACAATGACTTCGGAAGTAAAGCTGATGTTTGTCCTTCCAATACCTCAATGAAATGAAGTCCTAAGTCCTCTTCAAGAATTTCCCATTCATTTATCAGCATTTCTCCTGCGTAGGTCGAGCAGAATTGACGCCATCCTAACTGACCAGCGGACTCCTCGATCTTTTCCTTAAGTTTTTTAAGTTGGTTTTCACCAATTTTGAAAGACTGTCCTAGTTTTTTTATTGCGGTATCATCGTCTCTAATTTTTTTAAGAAGATCATAGAGTGATTTATGTGATGACTTTGGGTTCATAGAATTGAAGGTTTTAATTGCGCCAAGGGTAAGTTGCTTTCTAAATACTAGGTCTATAAATTCCATCCTACCGATAACATTTGTATGAATTGGAATATTTTTTTCCTCAAGAATTAGAAAGACATCTAGAGCTTGCTGATACACGCGATCATCGGTATATGAGGCCCCATAAAGGAATCCTGTGTCAGCTAGACATCCAATACTGCAATCCGTTTGACTCAAAAATTTTTTAAGCTGATCTATCCCCCTTATGATCTGCATTAAATTTCCAAATCCGATGGAGGCTTCTGCGGAGTCGCAGATTTAGCTGGCTTTTCAGTTTCATTGAGAATTTTCATAAGGTCCTCTGGAGGTGTCTTTTCACCAATTTTTTTAAGTCTTTCAGACCATTTCTTGGCGGCTCCCTTTTTAGGACCTTGTTTAGTTTTGTTCATAAATGACTCCCTTGCTTTTACTTAGTTGTACCATAGCCAATATCGTCGATCTAAGCACCTGAAAACACAGCGTTATTAGCTATTGCGTAGTTCCGGAAACCGGATCTTAAACACACTTGAAGCCCCATGCGGAGTCTCAATCCCATGTGCTATCAAAACAGCCCCCACCCCGGTCGGTAACGTCTTCAACAAGTCCGGTGACGCTCGAAATTGATGAGCATCTCTTGTGGTCCCCTCCCCGATCACCTCTGCGGAATCAATGTCCTTTGCATTAGTGATTCGTTGTGTAGTTTTCTGAATATCCTTCGTTCCAAAACACCGAGATAAAAACTCGGCTGAATCAGGATCATTTATTCGCAAAACTATTTTTGTCGCCGCATTGTCCGTGATGCGATTTAAGAATCCTTTTGATACTTCCATTACATCACCAATACTTTGATGAGAAAAATGAAGAGCAAATCCTGCGGATCTTGCTTTTGAAATCAGATCTGCAAATTCAGGACAGGCAAAAGTCGCAAACTCGTCAAGATAGACTGGAACGAGTTTTCTTGGTTTTGCCTGTCCTCGTTCCCTATGCGCTGTTCCGGCCAAAAAATTTAAATGGTTAATAAGAAGTTTTCCGACAATCCCGACGATTTGGGGTGACATGAGACTTTGTAATCTATAATAAATTACCGATCCCGATTCAGAATCTGATAGATTTATCTTTGATTCACCGATTGGAGAAAGAATCTTTTTTAAATGGCCAAGTGTAAGTGATTTAACTTGATCGCGTAGTCCCGACAAATCCTGAAAATCCTTAACAGCTAAAGCCTGTGGAAAATCCCCACTATTGACGTAATGTGAAAATGAATTTGGAGTTTCAAGAATTTCTGAAATATCTATAAGATTTGGATTTTTACCATTAAGTTCATAATATCGTTGAAAGACTCTTTGAAGTGACGATAAAGCTTTTGATTTATAGTATTCTTCACTCCATGTGAGTGAAGAAAAAAGACGTTGGGCTGCCTCTAGCGGAGATCCCGACTGAAGTGGATCATATCCAGTAGAATTTTCATCTGTCAGATCAAAAACACGAAGTCTATCTACTGGAACCCAATTGTAGAGTTCGTTCAAAAATGAAGTATCACCTTTAGCGTCCATAATAATGCTACCTAAGCCGCGCTGAACATCTTGTCTTAGAAAGTTCAGAATAACACTTTCAGTTTTTCCTGATCCCGTTGCACCTAAAATATGAATGTGTCTGGTTCTTATTTTATCAGGAAGATAAATACTTTCATCCATTTCGCAATCTCGGCCCATTACGATTGAATTTTCTGATGGGAGCAACAGACTTTCTGGAATTTCCTTAATTTGCTCCAGTCGCTTTCTATTTGTCTTACCCCAAGGTGAAAGAAATTGAAGCGCTAGAAGAATTCCGAAAATCAACAGCCCTGTGCTTATTAAAATAACCAGAGCACGATCAATCCCAGTAAGATTCTGAAAGCCTTCGTAAAGCCAGAGACTAATAAGGCAAACCGGAATAAGCGCAAGAGTAGAATAATTTTGATCGTTCATTATCTTTGTCCTGGAAAATAATCAGTTAATTCAACGAAAAACTCAGTCATTGGTTTAAGAGTCAAAACCTGAGCCCGATTGTGCGCCATACTTGCATCGGATTGAAACTCTTGCATAAGCCCCGCCGCGACAGCACGAGCAACTAGAGTTTTGAAATCACCGTTATCAGCACTGGCGTCCACTGTATTTGGATTATTTGCAGCTGAGCGAATTGCGGCCCTCGCAAATATTCCTTCTTTCTTTGCACCATTGATTCCATAGGTGCCATCTAAACTCAAAGCCCTTGCAGAAATTGGAACTGCCAAATCAATTCTTCTTGGGTGTCTAACAAATTTAAAATTCATTGTGATTCGTCCGGTTCCACTTTCGGGACTAGCATCTCCAATTATTGTCGCACCCATAAATTCAGAACCCAGGCCAGCATCCATTACTTGAACGTGAACAGGAGCATTTGAGAAAGTTTCAACAACATTCATTAAGCGAACTCGAACGATTGTTCCTGGTGAGCGTTTTGAAAAAGCATAGCCACCCTTACCACTACCACCACTTACATTTTGAGCATGAAAACTTATGATTTGGGAATGCTTTTCTGGTCGATCAATTTTTGAATCGGCTTTACGCCTATCAGTTGGTTTTGATGGTTCATTCATTGAGGACTCCACCATCTTAAAAAATATAATGGCGCTGACGGGAATTAAAAAGAAGACAGCAACATCTTTTGCTAAAAGTGAAAGTTGGAACCTAGGTGTGCCACCAGGATAGTCTTCTTCTAACCATCGCTTAAGAAGTCGTTCTTTCTGCTTTTGAAATGACTGATTTGATTTCATCGACGGCTCCCTTTCAGTTCAGCTGTATACGGTTTTGAGATACCCTTTATAGGAACAATAATACTTACGTCTTTAAAATCAGCTGGGATATTGGGTTTAGTAAAAATCAATCTAGCTTTAACAAATGAATCCCTTTGAGCTTCGCGCCTTTCGGACCAAACTTTCACCGGATTAATGATTCTATCTTTATGTTTGATACGAATTAGATCCCAGCTTGGAGAAATCTTCCCTGTTGAATCTGCGGCAATTACAAAATCAATCGTTAAGTAATCTTTTTTAGAGTCATAGTCTGATGCCTTTAAATGAAGTCCCCGCGAGTACTTGATTTGAGCAGTAACTTTTACAACTTCAGAAACCTTCTGAAGTTCTGTATCAAACTTTTTATAATATGTAGGTTCGGACTCTTCTGAAGCCGTCAAAAGAAATAGTTTGGTTTCTTTTGACTTGAAGTAAACAAACATGTTTGTCGTAGCATATGGGCTCAGTGGTTTAATCACAATCGAGCGATTTAGTTTTTCAACTAAAAATAAATTTTGATCTCCCAATACAACCTGTGTTGGAATCTCTTCAAATTCGAGAATAGAACTAAAGCCTTCTTTTAGGAAAACTGGAAATGCAGTTGGACCAATTGTTGAATTCGCAAATGCTTGTGATATTAGAAATAAATATATAAACATTACTTTCCTCCTTTGACTGAGTTTCGGACATGATTTGCATACCTAGCCGTATTGGCGGCCTTCATTCCAAACGATGCAGCTGCTGTTTTCGGCGTAGCCATCATCACAGTTTTTAATACTCCTTTTCGTAACGTATCTCCGACGCTTAAGTTCACTCCATCTGCCAATTGTGAAACGATAAAAGGTGAAAACAAAAGTGCAATTGCAATAATGAGGTTCAAAGTTACTATTGTGATCAAATTTCCTTCCACAGAATATGCAGAAGCAAACGGCAGAGCTTTTAAAAACGCTGAAAGAACCGACCAAATTACAGGCCAGCACGCTACCTGAAACATAGATTTAAAAAGTCCTTTTGTGATTCCACTGGAGGACTCAAATAGAGTTCCCAAAATTAAAAAAGGACCGAGCGCTACTAGTAAAAACCAATAAAAGTGTTGAAATGCCAAAAGAAAAAATCTAGCAACAATCAAAATCACAAAACTTATAATTACCAAAAAGCCGATTAGAAGATCACTTCCAAGATTTAAAAGCCCCTCAAGATCAAAAGAGTAGGCTTCTGCCCGCTTAGATGCCGCATCTAATACCATATCAATTCCGGTCATGTCGTCTATGGATCGCGCGACCTCAACACCAAGAATCTGGCTAAATTCTGCAATTGTCGGAAATGAAACTAACAAAAGCGCAACGATAATTAAACGCTTCAGACGAACTATCACTGCACCACTAATTCCTAAATCAGAAGTGTATCCTAGCGCTACTGAAACTAGAAAAAGTGGTAACAGCATTTGCCAGCTCAAGTGACTTGTGTGTTCATATATTTGCCGTGCCACTGGCAATAGTTTTTCATATTCTTCGATAGCTGGTATTGAATAACTCATAAATTTTTCCTAACTCTAAGAACCAATTCTGAAAATTGAGAATTTTTCTGACTTAAATTAGTTGAAAAAGATTTGAACGAGCCACCACGAGTAGCTACAGACCTTGTTTCCCGTTCATTTCCTTCCGCTAACATCTGAGCCAGTAAACTGGTGATGTGGCTTTGAATGACCTGAGACTGCGATTCTAAGGCAATCAAGGTTCCGACTCCTGATGCGGTAAGCTTTTGCGCTACCCCAGGAGAAGCGTCAGCTCCCCTTCGTTCCATTTCTTTGCCGGACTTAAATGTCGTGGCCGTTTCTGGACCCACGCGCGCCACAAGATTCATTGCGCGAGAAAGTTCATGCTCAATTTGATCATATTTTTCAGATCGGTATTCTTTGGGAATGGTATGGTAAACAATCCTCAGCCGATTCAATGCCTCTCGTGGATCTTTCCATTTTTCCCATTCCGATGGTTGAACAACTTCTGCAATTGTCTTTATTCTATTTATACGGTCTTTGATTCCCCTCATTTCATCGTTCATAATCTGACTTTGGCGCTGAAGCTCATACATGGTATGTAAGGTGTTAGCAACGATCTGTACCAGCAAAGGCAAATCTCCGCCAAAAAAATCTGCCTTTGCAGAAAATGGCGCAATCCAAAATACGGCGATTAAAATTAACTTTTTCAATTTTCTTCCTTTCGTATGGAGATATTTTCGGTATTGGCCAGTTTGTAAAACTCAGGTGTCGGATATAGACGAAATATCTGACTCATGGTTGGACTGAGTGCGAAGAACTCTGAATACACTGGTTTTTTAGATGTCACAGATAAGGCTCTAGAAATATCAGAGTCCGGTAAATCAAATGTTTGCTTCAAGAATTCAGCGGCAGCTCCATTCTGGAGAAATATTTTCGTGAAACTATTTGTGAAAATCATTTTCGCAAAGGCTTCGTCACCATAGTCAGCCAAGTTCTGAGTAATGGAAACAATACCAGCTCTATATTTTCGAAGCGTTCGGTACATTTCTTCTAAGAAACTTTTGCTTTGCGCGAAGAATCTCCACACTTCATCAAATACTATGAGTGTTCGAGAATAGGTTCCCTTAAGAAGATCACCCCACAGGAGTTCCGACAATAAAAGAATTGTTGTTCGCTGCAAAACGGGATCGGCATCCAGCTCCTTGAAATCAAATGCGTTTACCTGAGCGCCGATCATGCTTTGCAAATCTTCACGGATGGGAACATCATCAAGTGCTAGATGCGGTTTTAACCAGTGAGCAATATCTTGATAAAATCGCTCGGGCTTTTCACTACCAAGCCTCACTAGCTCGGAGATTTTCAGGTTTGTGCCTTCTAAATGTCGAAGCAAGTCGTCGATGGCCACTCGATGTGAATGGGTGATATGACTTCCCGACCCGCATAGAGTTTCGATGAAAGTTCTATAAAAACCTGTTCCATTTACTGGGCGTAACCGCAAAAAACTTGCGAGCAGTCCGTGCGCTTCTTCCACCGTCAATAATTGGCTAACTCCACCGTTGGCTTCAATGATTCGTCGATATGATCCACCAATATCAAAAATACAAAGCCTTGTTAGCGGCTCGTCTTTAAGTACTGAAGACAGAATTGCATTCATCAAAAAGCTTTTTCCTGACCCCGATGCCCCACAGATAAAAGAGTTGAAATTCAAATTTTCTTTCGAAAATAAATTTAAATGCGAAACCTCATTACTCCGTGACCGCAGCGCCAGAGAAGAACTATCATTAGAACGGGAAAAATCATGTAGCAGTGGCAAAACATGAGCTAAATTTTCAGAAAGAATTGGTAACTTTCTAATCCCAAGTGTTTTGCCGCCAGGTAAGTGGCTAGCTATCACCGGAAGCGTACCAAGTCCTTCTGGATACAGTCCGGCATTTCCAATGCCGGAAACCAATCGTTCAAAATCATTCGCTAGATCTTGAGTCTCTTGTTCAGTTCCTGAAACAGTTAAGCCGATTGAAATTTCAAAAAGCGTTTCCTTTGAAACTAGAATTCGCTCTAGGGTTTCTTCGGAAGAACTTAGAACAGAATTTGACTCAATATTTTTGACTTCAAGCGAACTCGTTACAGAAAGCGCATGACTTACTCGACGTTTGGCTTCTAGTTGTCGTTTAATCTTCTTTCTATCTGGGATCTGAATTTTGATCGACAAAGTAAAAGGCGATAAACATTCAAACACTGGTTGCAGACAACCTTTCCATGTTACCTGCGGAAGTTCAGTCAATGAAAGTACTCTAACAGTGCATTTATCTGCACGGATACAATCTTTCTCCCAGACAACATCTGGTAAATTACTTTTTTCAATTTTCTTACCGAAAATTGTTGAAAGATATGACTTCCACGTGTCTTCGGAAAGTAATCGTGAACTCAGTTTCAATTCATTAAGGACTGCTTGAAAATGCGAATAACTTTCTTCCTTCTTAACTTTTTCAAAAACAAGTACAGTCGTCTTGAGTCCTGTAATTTCATGCTCCTCTCGAGTGCGAAACAAAACAATCTGAACATCAAATGAATTTGGAAGTCTTGATAACAGCTCGGACAATTTTTGAAAAAATGAATCCGAGCTAGTTCCTTCTAAATTTTCTTCAAATAGCCCAAGAGAAAGAGGCTCCATTTCAAAAGATTTAAAAATAGAGCCATCGCTAGATTCAACGATTCCATCGGAAACCCATTTCGCCTGAATGATTGCTTTAGTTAACGAGTATTTTCTCATTTTATTTTTCCTGTTTTTTTAAACTTCTGCCCGCGTGCCCCAAGTAAATATGCGGTTCGATAACAAATCTCATTAGCAATTCAAGATGGCCATTTTTTTGACCATGTGAAATGAATCGAAGTATTGCTAAAGTTCCAAGCCCAAGCCCCCAAGATAAAAACAAAGGGGCTTTCATAATATTAAGAATGACATTGGAGCCAGCAAGAACAGAAAAAGCCGTCACAATGTGACTGACTTCAAATCCCCAAAGTTGTGACCTGTTCATATTACTTGTGGGACAGTTCTTCATCGAACCACCCGCTGAATTAAATCAACAATACTTTGTGCACCAAAAAGAATTGTCGCACCCGTAACCGCATAGACCAAGTGTTGCTTGGCGTTTATATTTCCTGTGAAAAAACTGAATGCCGCAAATCCAAGCCCTAGCACTGCAAAGATTGGTAAAATAGAACCAAGAAGAACATTTTTTAGTCCCATCAATGATGACTCAACTGATGCATGTGCAAAAGGAGCTGCAATCATTATAAATATAATTAGTGCAAAATGTTTTTTACTCATGTGTTTTCTCCTCATTGTTTTGAAGTTGGATGACGTAACGCTGACTTGGCAACATATAGAGTTCAAAACTAAGTGAGCCTCCTGATTTGGATGCCCACGCACGCCCTACACGATTCCATGCCGTTTTCTTTTCTGGTGTTCCGTTTTGTTTAGTCTCGTACTCTTTAGCGACGAGGATGTCGTAAAAACCTATATTCATGTTTCCTCCTGAACTATTAGTAGCTCTGTAAATTCTGAATCTTGTTTCAGTGAAAGTTTGCCTATGGACCAAAGGTAAAAGTTGTAGCAATCGATTTTCATACGTTTAGATCAGACTGATTTGATGTCTGACCTAAGCGCGTTGAACATCGATTTTTTGGATACTGATAAGGAAATTCCAAACGATGCCATGACTTAAAACTACGATCTGAATCTGGCGAATAAGTACATTCCCAACAATGCGAATGCGTTGAAAGATGTTCGAGCGTGGGACAACCACATCGGGGACAATGACTGAAGTGCATACGATCTCCTTTCGGGCGCTGATCCATTCAGCGCGCTCCGTTCAGTCTTTTAGATTGCAATTTTATGGGCGTGGCTGTGCCAACTCGATGATGAGTTTTAAGTATTTGAAAATTTGAATTATTTAAAGAACAAGTCTCGAATCGTAGACTGTGAAACCCTTGCACAGTCTACGATGCGAGACTTTTTTTGAGATTCTCGATATAAGGTTTTCGTTCACACTAAATACCTTAATGGAATCAAATACCTTTTAAATGCAAGATATAAGCCTTATCAACACTTAACCGTTTAGACAAGAATTCGGATGCCTTAGCTAAATCCGACTTACCTGGAGTTGACCCCCAGTGAACCAAAACACTAACTTCAATTGTTTTATCACTTTTTTCTACATTCTTTTTACTAACAAACACACCGACTATTCTCGGAAAAACGACGTTCATCTCTTCGCTCACTTTTTTCGACAACGTGGCCAGATTCTTAAAACTATTTAGCTCAGCTTCGTTTTGTTTTAACTTGATTTGAAGTTCAGTTGATGCTCGTTCAGTCGTCGATAGCTTTTGTCCCATTTTCTTTTCCAGACTTTCAGAAAACGTAGACTGGCGAATTTCAATTGATTCAGGTGAAAGCGAATAGAATTTTGCTTTATCCTTCAAAATTATTAGTTCATCATCGTCGAGTGGTTCACCAAGAAGCGCCACTTTGATTTTAGGATTTTTGAAGTTGTAAACAATCTCGCTCTCAAGGACCAAAGATCTCTCAGAACGCAACTCTTGTGCAATGTATTTATTAGCCTGAGATTTGAAGAAACTTTCACGCTGTAAATACCATGCCATAAAAAAGCTAGGAATTAACACGACTATTCCGACGTAAGTGATCCAGCGATTAATTTTTTTACGATGTGCTGACTCCACATCGGTTGACTTGTAAAACCCGAGATAGCGAACAAATATAAATGTCGAAATGCTTATGAACACACTATTGATAACAAATAAATACAAAGCACCAAAGAAATAGCTAAAGTTTTGCGTCGCTAATCCAAACCCCGCAGTGCAAAGTGGCGGCATTAAGGCTGTTGCTATGGCAACACCAGGAATAGCATTACTTTTCTCTTTACGTGATATGGCAACAATTCCAGCAGCGCCGCCGAAAAATGCGATGAGAACATCAAAGAAACTTGGTCGAGTGCGCGCAAGTAATTCAGACTGCACTTCAGACAGGGGCGACAAAATAAAGTAAATCGTAGAAGCTACGATACTGATAAAAACGGCTGCAGCTAAATTCTTCGTCGATTTTTTTAATAAGGCGAAATCATAAACGCCTAACGCAAATCCAACACCGACAATTGGACCCATAAGTGGTGAAATCAACATGGCTCCAATAATGACTGCCGCTGAATTCAAGTTTAAACCGACTGAAGCAATTAAAATTGCAAACACGAGTGTCCAAGCATTTGCACTTTGAAACTCTACATTAGAGTTAATCAATTCGATTGTTCCAACTTTATCGGTGTCTGTTTTTAGATTGAAAAGACGCTTTAATAATTGAACTGCGCCTGTACCGTTGCTGTCGTGGATATTTTTATTTTCCTGCATAGACTGAAAATATAGCAATCACGTTGCGAGAAGTCATTAATTTTAAATTACGTTTTCGCCTTGATCTGGCAAATCTGATTCTCTTGATTGACGATTCAGCTCTGCAGCCTCTGCACGGACTTCTTCTAAAAGCGGAGATCTGTTTGTTACAGATTTATTAGTTTTCTCGGTCTTAGATTTCACGTTGCGTCCGATGGACAAGCCGTTTGTAAATACAATCTCTCGGTCAGGATCTGGAAAGCGAAACCCATTTGAAAGAAGAAGATTCTTCACTTCTAATAAGATGTGGCTTGATACTTTAAATATACTGACTTCTCGGGCATTGAGCCAAAAATAAACTCGCACATTTACTGCGGACCCAGCGAGAGCATCCACTAAAGCCCACGGTTCAGGATCTTTTAGAACAATATTGCTTTTTCCTAAAAGATCTAAGACGAGCGCTTGTGCTTCCTCTATTGAATCATTGTAATCAAGGCCAAAGACAAAATCGCAACGCATTTTCGGATTTGCCGTCATGTTCGTAACGTTGCTTTTATAAACTATACTATTGGGCATTAAAATATGGTTGCCAGCGAAATCAATAATCAAAGTTGAACGTGAAGTCACCTTTTGAACAATTCCTTCATATTCTCCAATCTTTACCCAATCGCTAGGACGAAATGGTTTTTTAATACTTAGAAGAATACTAGCGGCGTAATCTTCAAAACTATTTTTCAAACCCAAACCAAGTATTAGACCCAAAATGCCTGTCCCACCCAAAACGGTGAAAGCTAAACCCGCCAGACCTGAAATTCTTAATGCTAAATACAGACCTAATAAAAATATTGGTACAGACAGAATTTTGGATGTGGCGTTCAACAAGAGTGGACTTGGAATTTTTTTTACGAAGACTCGACGAAACCCATAGGAAGCCAGAAAAAACAGGAAAAATGAAATGGTAAGTACAAAAATGGCTGTTAAAATTGTTGGGAGGTGGCGCACAAGCGCTACGTTAAAAATATCAATCTCCTCCCGCGCTGGGGCAAGATCTAAGATCTGATTGGGGTGACTCTTGATTTGATTTTGAACGGCTACCACCCCGTCCATTCGATTTGCTAAATTATTAACCCATTCGATCTGTGAATCTTCGTCGACAAAACCCGACAAAATTGCAACTCCAGATATCACTTTCACCTTAACCTGATCGTATGATCCTACAGCGGATAGTATATCGGTCAAACGCTGTTGGATCTTTTTATCGGAGATGATTTCTTCGACAGCAATTGACTTAGGCTCAGCGACGACAGGCACAGATGAATTGTCTGCCAATGAAATTGAAGACGATAGAATAGTAATAAGTAACCAGCTTGAAACCAGATTCATTTTCATTTACCAAAACCTCTGTCACACGATTGATCGATACCTATCTTAAATTAACTTCAACTCCCAATCCCACATGACTTCATTAATGCAATAGTCAGTCCAAAAGTTGAATTAAATAAATTTTCGAATGAGATTTTGCTGAAAAGCTCGTTTAGTGACCTCATTTCCTGCCAACTAACTCGATGCGAATTGCAGAACTATGGATTTCTTCGTATCATTTTAACGCATATAAACATTTTAGTCTAAATGGGTGCAGGAGCTTCCTGTAGTTTTGGAAAGTAGGGTCGCCTTCCGATGGAGGATTACGCCTATGGAAGCTATCAATGTTGGCCTTTTGGGCTTCGGGAAAACCGGATCAATAGTAGCTAAAGAACTAGTCAATGATAAAAGCCTAAATTTAAAATGGGTTTGTCGTAGGAATATTGTACCTGGATTCGCGCATGCGAGTCATGCTGTTGGTCATGATGATAGTTTTGCACCATTTGTCGAAGCCAAACAATTCAGTCAAGAATTCCTACGGAAAAATCCTGTAGATTTTGTAATTGATTTCTCATCAAATACAGCTAGTGGACTATATGAGCTCATCGCCTCGAGTGGGGCAAAAATCGTGACTGCAATTTCAAAGTATGATCTATCAGAAATGGAAAAAATAAAGTCAGCCTCTGCCAAAACGGCAATTCTATACTCTCCCAACATTACTCTCGGAATAAACTGGCTAATTATTGCCTCAAAAGTTTTAAAAGGAATTATTCCCCATGCTGACATTGAAGTTGTAGAGGAACACTTTAGAGCAAAAAAGGAAGTTTCTGGTACAGCACTTAGAATTGCTGATCACCTCAATCTGACTGCAAAGGACCATGTAAATTCGATTCGAGTCGGTGGAATTGTTGGCAAACATGAAATTATATTTGGACTACCATACCAGACAATACGACTAACTCATGAAAGCATCAGTCGTGAAGCATTCGGTACGGGGGCCATTTTTGCAGCGAAATGGCTTTTGAATAAACCGAATGGAATGTATTCTATGGAACAACTTTTTCATGAAAAATTCATGAAGACAATTAAAGAGCTAGAATTTTAGCGAAAGCCCACATATGACAAACGAACTCATTATTCAATATACGGCGACGGTCTTTTTTGCATTGGCCATTCTTCATACATTTTCGGTTAAATTTTTTCAAAATTTATCTCACAAGTATGTCGAAGGATCTGTTGGAGAGAACCTCTTCCACTTGCTAGGCGAAGTTGAAGTTGTCTTTGGGATCTGGGCCGGACTATTTATCATTTTTTTCATGATGGTCTCTGGCGTTCCGCAAACAATTGGATACCTAGAGGGACGAAATTTTACTGAACCAATGTTTGTTTTTGTAATCATGGCTGTTTGCGCTTCACGGCCCATACTTGCTCTTAGCGAAAAAGTGATTCGGTTGGTCGGTAAAATTATTCCTATTGATAGCAATGTTGGGTTTTTCGCGGCCACATTAATAGTGGGACCGATCTTAGGTAGTTTCATTACAGAACCTGCTGCTATGACCGTTACGGCACTGATTCTTCTTAAGAATTTTTATCAGCGGGACATCTCTGAGAAGCTTAGATATGCAACAATTGGACTTTTATTCGTTAATATTTCCATAGGTGGAACCTTAACTCCGTATGCAGCACCGCCTGTTTTAATGGTCGCAGCTAAGTGGAACTGGGATTTAATGTTTATGCTTTCAAATTTTGGTTGGAAAGCTGTTCTTGCGATACTTGTGTCTACAATTATTGTGACCTATCGCTTTCGGAAAGAACTGACTACAATTGGAAAAGAAAAAAAAGTTGAAACTAAGACATTAAGAATTCCAGCTTGGGTCACCGTACTGCACATTTTTGTTCTTATTGCGATTGTTATGTCGTCTCATTATTTGGTACTGTTTACAGGAATATTTTTATTTTTCCTTGGTATAGCTTCGGTAACTAAAGAGTACCAAAATGAACTTCAAATCAAAGAATCATTGTTGGTTGGTTTTTTCCTAGCAGGCCTTGTTGTACTTGGAGGATATCAAAGCTGGTGGCTCGAGCCCATACTAAGTCGCTTAACGTCTTTGCCGCTTTATCTTGGGTCGATTTCATTGACTGCTTTTACTGACAATGCAGCTATTACTTATCTTGGTAGCCAGGTTTCCGGTCTAACTGATGCTTCAAAGTATGCTCTGGTTGCGGGAAGTGTTGTTGGTGGAGGTCTTACAGTTATTGCCAATGCTCCAAATCCAGCGGGTTACAGCACTTTGAATTCTGCTTTTGGGCCAGATGGGATCAGTCCAGGTTTGCTATTCCGCAGCGCCATAGTACCTACAATCATTGCGGGGCTTTGTTTTTGGTTTCTTTAAATAAGATTCCAAACTGCTCTCTTTGACTGGACCTGTGCGCAGATGAAAAAATTTAGCAGTAGGTATCATATTGTCAGCATCGTATAATTAAACTAACAAAATAACAGGGTTTCACTCTTTTTCGGAGTGAGAGTTTTCAAGTGGTAGGGTCGCCATTTAAAAAAAGAATGGTGGCCTATGTCTGAGAAGCTTTTTGATATCGCGACTGTGTTAATTCCGGTAGTCATTATTATCTTCATAATAATCCAATACGAAAATAGCAAGAAAAAAAAAGACTGAGTTTAGTTTTCAAATGTTAGCTGCCGTAGTTCACCATAGCTTGCAGGACGGCGTTTAACTTTTGTAAGTCGTTGCTCACAGGAGTTAGGCATTTCGTCCAATCTTTCTTTTGTGAAGCGATTCGTTCCATGGCTTGCTTGCCATGTATGGTGATAGAAATAATTTTCTTTCTTGAGTCCTTTGGATCTTCAGCTTGAAACAAAAATCCTTTTTTTTCAAGGCGCTTTAAGGTTTGGGTTAAGGTGCTCGGGTGAATGCCAACAGATTTTGCAAGCGCATGCGCAGAGGTTCCTGGCATATCGATAAGCTGTTCTAAAAGACACCATTGCACTAAACTTAAACCAACTTTTTCCTCTGACTTTTTATTGAAGTTGTGAATCGAAATACCTAAGCGAAATAAGGAAACTAGAGGCTGAACATCTTTGCTCATCTTAACTCCTCTAATTTTGAACTATCATCTCTAGGCTGGTGAAATTTAATAAGAGTTTTTATCAACCGATTAATTTCAGATTGTCTCTCTATATAATAGCTAGCTTGTGATTTGATTTTTTTTCCCACTCTGACTGACATTATTTGGCCAGAATGATAGGGCAAACTGAAAATATCTTCATCTGTGTCGTCATCACCGATGTAAAAGGCATGTTTCATTTCTGAAATCTGCATGAGCTTTTGAAGGGCTGCGCCCTTATGGGGAGCATCCGCCGGAAGTATGTTCACCACGCATTTGCCTAAAATAATGTTAGGTTTAGGAGTGATGTAACTTATTATTGATTTGATCTGTGCTCTTGCTTTTGTTTTATTTCTCGCTTTTCTATAGTGAATAGCAATTGAATACACTTTGTCTTCAATTTCAACCCCACTCTCAAATTCTTCGTTATATAAAAGTTTCGTCCATGCAGTGCATGTTTTTTGCGCTTTTTCTAAAGAGCCATTTTTGCTTTCTATGCCCTCTAATCCATGGTTTCCTACAAGAAATTTTGGATTAAATGAAATCCGCTTCTTCAGGTCCTCGATACTTCGGCCGGAAATAATTGCGACTGGAGCAATTTTCGAGAGCTGGCTTAAAAGAACCTCTGTTGTCTTCGCCATTGCTGCGGCTTCAGGATCACTAACAATCTTCGCCAGTGTTCCGTCAAAATCAAATGCATAAAGAGTTTTTGTAAAAGAAAGTGACTCAAGTACTACAAGACTTCCTTTTGAAAAAAGTGGTATCACGTTTTTAATAACCCCTCGCCAAATTTCTTAATATGGCCAAATAAACGAGTTCTTTGTCGAAGCCTTGCAGCATCAAGCAACATTCGCCCAGCCCATCGAAAAACATTAAATTCTTGAATAAATCCGCGCATACTTCGAATTCGATTACGTTGTTCGTCCTTAGGCATTTCGAGTGCGACATGCAAAGCCGCTGCACATTGATCAATATTATATGGATTTACAATTAGTGCTTCTAGTAACTCTCTAGATGCTCCTGTGAACTGACTCAAAATCAAAACTCCTTGTTCATCATCGCGAGAGGCCACAAATTCTTTTGCTACTAAATTCATTCCGTCGTGAAGGCTACTGACAAAACAAAGATTGGAGCCTCTGTAATATTCATACACTTGAAGTGGTTCATGATGCTCTACTTTCAAAAGGATTGGCTCATAACCATCTCTGCCGAATCTCTGGTTAATTTTTATTGCTAGCGCGCGAACTTCCGATTCGAATTGCTGGTATTGAGGTATTGTCGATCGCGATGGGGCCGCAATTTGTATGAAAGTAAATCTTCCAATCCACTTTGGTTCCAATTCAAATAGACGTTCCACCGCTAAAAATCTTTCCAGAATGCCCTTTGTGTAATCAAGTCGATCAATTCCAATCCCTATAAGCCGATCAGTTGGAAAATTATTGAGTTGGCGAATGTGTTTTTGACACTCTTTGACTGACTTTTGTGATTTGATCCACTTAACTGGATACTCGATAGAAATCGGATAGTGGGCGACAGCAGTAAGTTGACCTTTATATGAAACAGTCGAAGTTTCTCGGTCAATTCGGCTTTCGATAAAGCGATCAACGGCATCAATAAAGTTATTGCAATGAAATCGTGTATGAAAGCCAAGAATACTGCTTCCCAGAAGTCCGTCGATTAACTCTTCTCGCCAAGGACAAATACCAAACACTTCCGGATTCGGAAATGGAATGTGCCAAAAGGTAATGACTGTCGCCTTCGGAAGACGTTCACGAATCATTTTTGGCAAAAGCGCCAAATGATAGTCTTGAATCAAAATTACGGGGTTGTCTGTTTTGGCTTCCTCGACAACTGCTTTTGCGAATTTTTCATTTGCGGATACGTATTGCGCCCAATCAGCTGATCTAAATATTGGCCGCACATGTGCAATATGACATAAGGCCCATATGCCTTCATTCGCAAAGCCATAGTAGTAACCTTGTTCTTCCTCTTTGGTCAGCCAGACTCTTCTAATCTGATAAGAGGGATCTTCAGGTGGTACACGTACATGATCATGCTTGTCCACAACTTCTCGGTCCGCATTTCCACTTCCATGAGCGATCCATGTTCCTGAGCAGGCTCGCATGATCGGTTCTAGTGCCGTTACTAAACCGCTTGCCGGAAACTGAATTTCAATTTTTTCATTTCTACGGACATGGATGTAGGGCTCTCGATTGGAAACGACAAGTATCTCGTCTCCAGTTAGTTCATTGTTCAAAATTTCTTTCAAAGTTTTAGAGTTCCAACTGATCTGATTTTCATCTCTGGTCCGTCGCTCAGTTTCTAAATCACGGATAAGAAGTCGAAGATCTTTAACAATCGGTCTTAACTCAGGAGATTCTATTTGCGAATTTGGCCGAACCAACCCTTCACCTTTGAGGATGGCTCGAATTCCCTTCACCCAACCACGCCAACTCATTTGGGCAATAAAAACCGTAATCAGCGATATCAGCGTCGCAAGACCTGCGAACAAATAGAAGATATAAACTTTTGTGTCAGCACTTCGTTTTTCTAAAAAACTCATGTCATGAAGAAGAACCAGTTGTCCAAATCGTTTTCCGGCATCGTCAATAGGATGAAAAGCAATATGAATTGGCCCTTTCGACAATTGCAACACGCGACTATGGGACTTGCGTGAGTCGTCCGCAGCCTCACACAAAATTTGGTCCGGGTACGTTTGGGTTTTATAGATCAGTCGATTTTCATTATCACAAAATGCCAACGCATAAAGCCGTTCGTCTTGAATGGCTCGGTCAAAAATTTTTTGCATCTTTTTTTCGGAAGGATTTTCGATAATTGAAACAATCGATTCTTGTAGAGTATTCGTGATGAGTTTTGTTCGAATATCAATATCGCGACTGAACCATTTGTTAAAAATCAACGAGTCGACCAATGGCACGATACCATAGGCGACTAATCCAATAACGAGCATAAGTGGAACGATGAAGCGAAGCGATAATCTCATATTTTTCTTACTTTACTTTGATATCAAATGAAAGTATACATTTTAATGAATTTATCTACAACTTTAGGAACAAACAACGCATGTATCCATACGGGCTAATTGGAAATTGCCAAACCGCTGCATTGATTAACAAGTCTGGCTCAATTGATTGGCTTTGTTTTCCGAGGCCAGATAGTCCGCCAGTTTTTGGACGCATCTTAGATCCCGAAGGTGGACACTTCTCTATTGAAGGAAAAGGCAGATTCGAAGGTCAGCAAAACTATATTCCTAATACAACAATTTTAAAAACGACAGTAACCAACGAAGACGGAAGTCAATTTGAAATCACCGACTTCAATCCACGGTTCTATCAACATGGTCGCGTCTATCGCCCAATATCACTTTTTAGAATTGTAAAACCAATTAAAGGAAACCCTGCAATTTGTGTGAGTTGCAAACCGGTGGATGGATGGACAAAAAAACCTGTTAAACCAATTCGCGGGAACAGTCACCTTAGATTCGAACTGCAAGACGATCACATGCGATTAGCTACAAATATGCCGCTTACTTATTTATGCGAAGAAACGCATTTTATTTTGAATGAACCTCTTTATTTTGGACTGACTTGGAGTTTAGGAATCGAAGAAGACTTAGTCAGTGTTTCAGAACGGTTTTTAAGCCAGACTCTGGATTACTGGACAACGTGGGTTAAGCATTGCTCAATACCGAGCCTCTATCAAAAAGAAACAATTCGATCAGCGCTAACTTTAAAACTCCATTGTTATGAAGACACCGGCGCAATCCTTGCCGCACTAACTACAAGTCTACCGGAAGAGCGAAATCAGAACCGCAATTGGGACTACCGCTTCTGCTGGCTTCGCGATGCGTATTTTGTACTTTCGGCTTTTCAAAACCTTGGGCATTTTGAGGAAATGGAAGGATTCATAAAATTCATTCTTAATATTGCCGAAAAGCACGAACATTCGCGCGAGCGACTTTGGCCCGTTTACCGACTCGATCAAACTCTCCCTCTCCCCGAGGTCGAACACTTAAACTGGCAAGGTTTTGCTGGAAGCAAACCTGTACGTAGCAACAATCAAGCGGCCGAGCACGTTCAGAATGATGTGTACGGCGAAATGATTCTAACCTTGGCTCCCATTTTTATTGATGAAAGATTTCATCACTTAAGAACCAAGGACCTCGAACGACTTCTCGCTCATCTGGGAAAATTTTGTGCCCAAAGCATTTCAAAGCCTGATGCCGGACTTTGGGAAATCCGAGATGGTTGGCAAGAGCATTCTTTTTCAAATTTAATGTGCTGGGCGGGGCTTGATCGCATCGAAACTATAAGATCGCTGGGATTTTTACCGGAACTGAGTTTCGATTTAACTTCGGCAAAAAAATTAGCTGAAAAATCTATTCGGTCTGCTGTCATCAATGGTTCTCTACGCAATGCCCCTAACGATGAGAGTTTCGATTCATCGTTGCTACAAATTTCTAACTTAAGATTTCCCGATGAGGACGTTGTAAAAAAAACGGTCGAACAAATTCAAGAAAACCTAAAATTAGAAGCAAGTTCTTCTACCGCCAGCTTTCTTTACCGCTACCTTCGAAATGATGATTTCGGCCAGCCTAAATCGGCGTTTCTTATTTGCTCTTTCTGGCTGATTCAGTCGCTGAGTCGAACAGGACAAATAGAAAAAGCGCGCGAAGTGACCAAAAACGTGATGGTTGCCGCTAATTCTCTTGGTCTATTTTCAGAACACTATATTCCGTCCGAAAGAATGCAGACCGGTAACTTCCCACAAGCATATTCTCACGTCGGACAAATTAATGCAGCCTTTGCGGTGAGTCCGCCGTGGGGCGATGTCCTTTAAAGATTTAGTTTAATAGTGCTTGAGTGATATTGCTAAATGCCCAAAAGTTATAAGTTAAAAAATTGCTAAGACAAATTTTCCATGCCTAAATTTGTCTTAAACACGACGGTGTGTCATAAGTACGTGGGTCTTCCTCAAATTATAAAATCAAAAAAAAGATGGCCGTAATAAATTATATATGGTATCCCATATATAATGAAAAGTAGATCAAAAACGAAATTAGAACCAGATGCACAGATAGTCCTCGATTCGATTAGAAAAATAGTTAGAACACTTCGTCAAACATCAAAGTTTACAGAAAAAAACTTAGGCTTGAGCACAGCTCAAATTTTCGTACTTCAGAAGTTAGCAGCCAGCAAAGTTCCGCTATCTATAAACAAGCTAGCCGCCGCCACTCTAACCCATCAAAGCTCGGTATCGGTCGTGGTATCTAAACTAGTTTATCGTAAACTGATAGACAGAGTAGAATCAGAAACCGATTCACGGTCTGTCGAACTAAGCATAAGCAAGCATGGTCAATCCCTACTTACCAAAAGCCCAATGTCTATTCAGGAACGCCTTATGAATGGTTTAGCCCAATTGAGTGAAACTCAGCGAACCGCTCTTGTAAAAGGTTTACAAGCTTTGGTTCAAAAGTCAGGAATGGAAAATGAGGAGCCTTCAATGTTACTTGAGGACGATACTGAAAAGAAATAGGTGAAAGATTTAATTGGGCGTTTATCCAAATTACAAAGCGGAGGTAACGTAGTGAGCCTAAAAACCAAAGACTTTGAATCATCCAAGTCCATTCGTCTTTTCGGACAATTAGGTGCATCTTTTGTCCTTCTTTATTTTGTCTATTTTCTTCGACAAACGGCACAGCCTATTCTGGGTGAAGATGCCGCGCTTCTTCCATTTTTGCTAGCCGTTATTTTTTCCGCCTGGTTCGGCAGTATTGCCTCTGGAATTGCTACGGTAATTGGTGGTGCTATCATAGGGATTTACTTTTTCATCAATCCGATCAATCATTTTGGAATTGATAGCGTTCCCGATATTATTCGCCTAGCATTATATTTAGTCGAAGGGGTTTTAATTAGCATTATCATTGGATCGCTGAAAGCCGCCAAGAAAAAACTGCTGCAAAATTCACTTGAATTGGCACAAGCAAAAATTAAGGCCGATACGGCAAATCAAACAAAATCTCTATTTTTGGCAAATATGAGCCATGAAATTCGCACTCCGATGACGGCTATTTTAGGATTTGCAGAAATTCTAAAGCATGACGATCTGAATCCAGTGCAAAGGAACGAGTTTATAAGTATTGTTCAAAAAAACACCCAGGCACTTTGTAACCTGATTGATAATATTCTTGATTTATCCAAAATTGAGGCGGGAAAATTACAAATCGAAGCGATCCCTTTTTCGCCAAAATTAATTCTTGAAGAAATTTTTTCTTTGTTATTCATCAAGGCCCAAACGAAGGACATTCAACTTCTTCACGCCGAGGTGGCTCTCCCCGAGACTATTTCTTCTGATTCAAATTTAATTCGTCAGATTCTTATAAATATTGTTGGCAATGCAATTAAATTTACCATGCAAGGCTCCGTCGTAGTCACAACAACTTTTAAGCCCCTAAACGAAAAGAAGGGCATACTCGAAATTGAAGTTCAAGACACTGGCATTGGCATTAGTTCAGAACAAAGAGATCGACTATTTCAGGACTTTGCTCAATCCAACACTTCCACGTCAAGACGATTTGGGGGATCAGGCCTTGGATTGTCGCTCTCACGTCGTCTTGCACAGAAACTTGGTGGTAACGTCGAACTGATTGATTCCAAAGATGGATCCGGCAGCAAATTTTTAATAACGTTGTTGGTTGAAACTGTTGGCGCGAGTAAAATCAGTAAATCAATTGAAAAATCCGAATACTTAAAAGAATTACGAGGGAAACATATTTTACTTGTCGAAGACGCACCAGAAAATCAAATGCTAATCAAATACTTTCTCAAATCATTTGGCATCGAAGTTACCGTTGCTTCAGACGGACTAAGCGGTGCAAATTTGGCCTTAAAAAATGCATATGATCTTGTGTTAATGGACATTCAAATGCCCGGCATCGACGGCTTCGAAGCACTGCAAGTTCTACGTAAAAAATTATATCCAGGCAAAGTTTTTGCTCTAACTGCGCATGCAATGGTGGAAGAACGTAAAAAGTGTTTGGATGCAGGATTTAATGGTTTTTTATCGAAACCAATTTCTCGCGAAATTTTAGTCACATCGATTGCCGAAGCGATCCTTTCGAAATCTGAGGACCATAGAGATGTTCGGTAAAATTCAACATCAGACTTTATTTAGGCTCTCTCTTTCAAAACAACAGCAATTTTTGAATCCGATTCTTGAAAGAGGGAAATAGGAAAAAATGGATATACTAAAGGAATCACATGAGCTTTACCGGTTCGGATCGAAAAAGATTTGTGAAATCAGAGACCACTTCCAAAGACTGTTGCCTTTTTGGATTGCCGGAGCACTGACTGCACTTTTTGCGACAGGATATGCGCACTTATTTTCTTGGGCCGAAGAGGTTTCTAAGAAAATATTTAATTTTTCTGGATTGTGGTTTGTTGCGATACCACCGATTTTCTTTTGTATTTCGTGGCTTCTCGTTGAAAAATTGGCACCGAAGGCTAACGGCAGCGGAATTCCTCAATTAATGGTTGCAATTGAAAAAGCACACCAAAAGCAAATTGATTCGATTGATAATTTTTTGAGTTTTAGAATTATTTTGGTCAAAATAATCAGCTCGATCTGTGGAGTATTAGGAGGAGGAGCGATTGGTCGTGAAGGGCCAACTTTACAAATTTCCGGTTCAATTTTTCATTTGGTAGGAAAGAATTGGAAGTGGGGAGAAATACAAAATAGATCAGCTTTTTTGATGGCTGGCGCTGCTTCGGGCTTAGCCTCGGCCTTCAACACCCCCCTTGGTGGGATTGTATATGTTATCGAGGAACTCGCCAAATCTCATCTAAGTTCGTTTAGAACCGGCGTACTTCATGCTGTCATTTTCGCAGGTATTATCTCTCAGATGATTATGGGGCCATACCTATATCTTGGATACCCTAAGATCCCAAATTTTGAATATTATTTAGTTTGGCAATATTTAACAATATCTTTGATTTCGGCGGCTGTAGTTACCGTTTTTGCTCAGTCGTTAAAGTATGTGGTTCGCTGGCGCACTGACTTGAATTCTATTTCGAAAAAGGCAATTTTTACGTTAGCATCCGGCCTACTTTTTGGATTGCTCGTTGTCTTACTTTCATCTCACGGCAAAGGATCTGGAAAAGATTTGCTGACCAGTATGCTTTTTAACTCTCAAAATGCGAGTTTATCTGATTTTGTATCACGCTTTTTTGGCAGCATACTTACATATGCAAATGGCGGAGCAGGAGGGATTTTCGCCCCGACTCTAAGTTTAGGTGGATCATCAGGATCTTATTTCAGTAACTTATTCAATTTTGAACTTGGCCCTCTCGCCGTGCTGATTGGGATGACTGCAGGACTTGCGGCTCTAACCCATTCACCTTTGACTTCTTTTATTCTTGTCCTTGAAATGACTGATAGACACAGCTCAATTTTTCCTTTGATGTTGTCCGCAATTATTGGTCATGGCTTATCAAAACTAATTTCTAAAAAATCATTCTATGAATTCGTATATGAGAGATTGTTAAAGGAAATGGATTCAAATGAACGTAATAGTTAAAGTAGAGGGGCAAATTATGCCCTGCCCTGATATCCCCATTGAAATATATGGAACTACTCAAAGAATACAGCGGTCTATTAAATTATTCATTTTACTTTTCTTTGCGGCCGTTTTTTCACTACTCATTCCTGTTTTGCATTTTGTGCTGGTGCCAGGCTTTTTAATTTCTGCAATTGCATTTGGTATTATGAAATTCAAAGAAGTCTATGGTTTAAATCTAAGTGGCGTAAAATGCCCTTCGTGTCAGTCTCCACTAAATGAGTCCCAAATTAATTTAAGCAAAGCAAAAGCCACTTCGAGAGTCTTTTGCTTTGAATGTCGTAAAAATATTGATTTTCAGATTATTAAAAACAACAACCTCATTGCTAATTAGCAAGGTAAGTTAAAAACTAGTTAAGATGAAAAACAGCAGTGCCGAAGAATGTCTTGACCACACCGCATCCAATGTAAAATTGGATCGGATGTGCCTTATAAAGTGATATAATTGATTTGATCGCCCGACAAGTCCATATAAATAGACTTACATTTTTTTCTAGAGACTTATTTTTATTTAGTGTATTCCCTTGGACAATGTTCTGGGGGAACCTACTTTGAAAACGGCTTTTAAGATCCTACTAGTAGAAGATATGGAATCATTTCGAGCGGCCGTGTCGCAGATGCTGGGCGTTTATAATGATATTACAGAAGCCGGTTCCTTAGCTTCGGCCCGATCCATCTTACTAAAAGAGTCTTTCGACATCGCAGTCTTGGATAAAGCCCTTCCTGATGGCGATGGAATCGAGTTACTGACCGAGATTAAAGCGTCCTACCCAAATACAATAGTAATCATGTTAACTTCAGATTCTGATTTCTCTTCGGTCAAACATTGCATGGCCCGAGGAGCAGACGACTACGTTGTAAAATCAGAAAATATTATTCCAGACCTACTTGTTCGTATTCCAATTGCGGTTTCTAAATCTGCTTCGACGAGAAGGCTTCAAAGTTTAGAAACTTTAGTGCGCGAAGTTTTTCGCTATGAAATAGTTGGCAAATCGCCAGCAACAATGGAACTCAGAGAGACCGTTTTAAGCCTAAAGGGCTCTGGAGCAAATGTACTTATAACTGGGGAAACCGGGACTGGTAAAGAGCTAGTCGCCAGAAGATTGAATTCAATTGAGGATGAAAAGAATAGGCCTTTTGTCGCTCTGAACTGTGGCGCAATCGCAGAAAATATCATTGAGAGTGAACTCTTCGGTCATAAGAAAGGTTCTTTTACCGGCGCCATTCAGGATCGCCCTGGAAAATTTGAACAAGCTAATGGTGGCGATATTTTTCTTGATGAGATCGGTGAACTTCCTTTATCTGCCCAAGTTCGTTTATTGCGAGCCATTCAAGAAAATGAAATTTGCCGCGTTGGTGATAACCGAATAATAAAAATTACTTGTCGAATTCTTGCGGCAACCAATCGAAGTTTAGAACAAATGGTCCGTGAAGGGAAATTTCGCGAAGATCTGTATCATCGGTTGAATGTAGTTCGCATTTCAACAACTCCTTTGCGACATAGACTTTCAGACATTTCCGACTTGGCAACTATGTTTACTCTGCAAATTGGCGGAGCAAACTTTAAAATTTCAGAACACGCTATTCGCGCACTCAAAGATTATGACTGGCCTGGAAATATCCGTGAACTTCGCAATGCAATCGAACGCGCTGTTATTTCGGCTAAACGAAGAAAATCATCAGAAATTAAATTTGATGACATCACCGTTCACAGCCCTCCTGAAACCACGCTCCAGAGTATGAGAAAACTAGAAGCGTCGTTACCAATTCAATTATCGGATCTAACGCCTAATAACTACCGTGAGTTTTTAGAAAGTCTAGAACGTGAATATCTAAAGTCTGCAATAGAACTTACTGGCGGTAGTGCTATCGAAATTTCAAGTCGATTAGGACTTGCACGAAGCACAACATTTAAAAAATTAAAACAACTCCAAATCAATGACGGACGAAAAAATACTGAGGAGTCGAAAAATAGAGCGATAAAGAATAAAAACGAGGGGTTGCCGCAGAGACTTATGTAATTTGTGGCTATAAAGAGGAGGAACTATGAAAAAGGCTATCGACGTTATCAAACAGCTTGATCTGAAGCCACTACCTGAAGAAGGTGGATATTACAGAGAAACCTATCGCGACAATGCAGTTAAATTATCTGCGAAATCGTATGGCATAGAATCAGAATCAGCTAGAAGCATCTGTACTGGCATTTATTATCTAGTCGTTCCGGAAAGCTTTTCAGCTCTTCACCGAGTTAAAAGTGATGAAGTTTTTCACTTTTATTCTGGCGATCCCGTTGAAATGATTCAAATAGACCAATCAGGAAATTTAAAAAGATTTACCCTTGGCGCAGATATATTTTCCGGCCAAGCTCCACAGGTCGTAGTCCCACGCGGAGTATGGCAAGCCCTTCGTCTGAAAACCGCAGGAAAATGGGCATTGATGGGCACAACTGTTGCTCCAGGCTTTGAATTTGAAGATTTCGAAGTTGGTACTCGTGAAGCAATGACTAAACAATTCCCTCAACACCAGAGCGACATTATCAGATTTACAAGGGAGCCCAACGAGAAGGTGCACTGATGACCTTCGCTAAAAAAATATTTATTGCAGTATTTTTATCTACTCTAATGGTTGGTTCAATTTTAATTTGGGCCGCCTACAAGTATACGGTGAATCGCTCCGAAGAAGACTTCGTGGCCCGCTATCAGGTTTTTTCAAAAGTTCTTGCTGATACATTGAACCGTTTGGATACCAGCACTGAAGCATTAATGTTGAATGCGGCTAAGGTCGTTGCTGAACATGATGAAAAACACGGGCTACTTTCGACAGAAAAACTAAGGACCCTCCAAAGTGAATTAGGAATTACTCACCTTTTTATGATTGATCGAACTGGAAAGTTCACCAGATCCACAAATGACGACCCCGCTGGAATTCCGAATTTATTTTCATTCTGCGAAAACTATCAAAAACTGATAACTGGTAGTCTTGATGTTGAAGCCACACCAATTATCAAACCAAATCCAGAGCCGAAGCCTTTCAAGTTTTTGTCGATTCCAAATAAAGACAGAAGTCGAATCGTTGAGGTTGGGGTTCGAGTTGATTTCATTACTAAAACTCTGGCCGAAGCGATTAAGTCCGACGTGAATGTGATTTCAATGTCTTTGTATGCCCCAGATGGAACTCCGTTTGGTACTTACTCAGATCAGAACGTAGCTTTTGAAAGTAAAAAAGCAAATTTGCCAGGGTCATTTGACATGGCAATCGCGTCTCCCGACAGTACCAGCTTTTTTACGAAAGTTATTTCTTCTCATCCAAGATGCTGCCAATGTGATGTCTCTGGTACTTCTAAAAACGGCGAATACTACTATGTTCTCGAGAGCAAAGTTTCGAAATCTGAACTGAAAGCAATTCAGGCCCGCGCCGGTATTATGTTTTTCCTAATTGGATTTGGCAATGCTTTATTATCCTATATTTTAGCCCGTCTACTTTCTCGTAGACTCGTCAGAAATATTGAGATCGCAGTTAATAAAGTTAGAAAAATAAAAGATCAAGGTGATGTTACCGATAGAATTAGAATGAATCGAGGCGATGAGATTTCGTTTTTAACACAAGAATTTGATCGGCTTTTGGATTCATTGGAAGAGTCGCAGAAAAAACTGGTTGAAGCTGAAAAAGCTCAGTCAAAAGTCGAATTGGCAAAGATCGTGGCTCATAATATACGTTCTCCTGTAATTGCAATAGAAATGATGCTGCCTGGGCTTATCATGGTGCCCGAGAGGATGAAACGGATTTTGAAGAAGGCCGTTTCAGAAATCAAACAGCTTTCAGAAAAACTAAGAACACAATCTGAATCCGTAACAAGTTATTTGGCTAAAGAACTAGATACCGACTTGGTTTTCGTACCAATTTTATTAGATGATTTAGTTCGACAAAAAAATATCGAATTTTCAAACAAATGCAAATCTTCCATTATTTTAAAGTCCACAACCGGATCTGAACGCCTTTTTGTAAAAGCAAGCTCTCTGGAACTGACTTGCGTACTTTCGAATATAATCAACAACGCTTTTGAATCATATGGTAATTCTGGTGGTATAGTCGAAATATTGGTTTTCGAAGATTCGGGATATTGTAAAATTCAGATCCTAGATTATGGCTCAGGTATCCCCGAAACTAATTTGGCCAACTTGGGAAAAAAGAATTTTTCTCTTAAAGAAGGTTTAGGACGAGGATTAGGGCTAGTTCATGCATATAACGCAGTCGAATCGTGGGGCGGGTCTATTTCTGTAGATACAAAATTTGGTGTTGGAACGAAAATTTTGATGGCAGTTCCCATTTATGATTCGAAAATGGTGTTACCAAAGAACTATTCAGCTCAGGAAGCTCATTCAAATGCACTTTTGTAAAGCATGACGCAATGTATTTTGAATCAATTAAATTCAAGCACATTGCTTTAGTCTGTAAAAATAAAAATATTTTATACCTGTTCAATGTGTTCGACTTTACTTGTTAAGAGTCGTCAGCGAGAATTTTGAGTGTATCTCGTAACAAATGTAACCTATTTGTATCCTACTGTAAGAGATACATTTTTCCTTGGATCTCGAAGCCGTTTAGGAAATTCTTGTACGATTGAGGCTTGAGACCGAGAAATATAATGATGCATTAAATAAGTTTTTCTAAGCGGAGGCAGAGACTATGTTCGATAAAATTATTGAAATTAAAAATATTGGAAAATTCACAAGTTTTGCCGCAGCCGGTGATCTCAAATTCGGAGTATTTAATTTAATTTATGCTGATAATGGAACTGGTAAGACAACTTTATCTTCTACGGTTCGATCACTCTCGTCGAATAATCCGAAAATAGTAGTTGGACGTAAAACACTAGGTAATGATGATGTCCAATCAGCAAAATTACTGATAAGCAACGCCATGGTTGAATTTAAGAACAACTCTTGGACAAAGTGCGAACAAAAATTTGAAATTTTTGATTCTCAGTTTATTGTGGATAATGTTTTTTCAGGAAACATAGTTGATCATGATCACCGTCGAAATCTTCATAAATTTGTAGTGGGTGAAAAAGGCGTCGCTATAGCTCATAAGATTGAATCACTAGATGCCGAAATTCGTCGGACGACCTCAGAAGCTAGCGGTTTTAACAAAGAAGTTAGTAAAGCAATTTTGGGAGCACTTAGTTTCATTGATTTTCTAGCTTTGCCAGAAAATAACAATGCCTCTACGCTGGCGTCTGAATTAGAGAGGGAGATACAATCTTTAGAAAAATCGGAACAAATTCGCACATCTCAGCTGCTCTCTAGGTTGTCCTTGCACCTCGATTTTAAAAAATTAGAAGAAGTGCTCACAAAAACATTTGAATCGATTTCAAGTGATGCGCAATCCAAATTAGATTTGCATCTAAAAACTCATGGAATGAGTGGCCTCGCATGGATTGAGCAAGGACTCCTATCAGCAAAGAAGGACGAGTGTCCTTTCTGTAGTCAGCCCCTTACAGGATCGGAACTGATCGAGATCTATAGGTCGATCTTGAATAAAGAATACAAGAGCTATCGTTCTGAGCTGGCATTTCTTACTTCCAAGTATTCCAAGCAGGAGCAAACTCGCATTGCGGAAAAGATAAAGTCCGACATTAAAACTAATCAAGCCATGCAACAGTTTTGGTCGAGTTTTATTAATGTAGAAGGACTAAATCAGTCTATTGCTGACGATGTTATTACCCAATTAAATGAAACTATGACAGGCATTGAATATCTAATCCAAAAAAAGCTTTCTGCAAAGGACAGTCAGGTCACTGAGCAGGAAGTTGCGCAAATTCGGGAGGGGTCTTATAAACAAATTACCGAAAAGATTGATGGGTATAATTCTGAGATTGTAAGAATCAATACATTGATTGAAGTTTTAAAGGCGCAGAGTTCAACTTCGAATCTAAAAGAAAAAAAAGCGCAGTTGCTGAAACTCTTAAACACACCTATTAGGCACAGCACTATCGTTAAAGAACTTTGCGACAAAGTTCTTATTCTTCAGAAGGAAAAACTGACCTTTGAGAATGAGAAAGAACAGGCTCGGATCGAGCTAGATAAGTATGCTAAGGGTATTTTTGAAAAGTACCAGAGTTCGATAAATGCTTTGCTTTCAGACTTTGGAGCAACTTTCACCATTGCAGATAAAAAAGAAAATTATTCTGGCGGAAAACCAAGTACGACGTACAAGCTTTGCATAAACGGAACTAAATTTGATCTTGAGGATTCAACAAATGACGAATCAAAACCTAGCTTCAAGAATACGCTTAGTGAAGGAGAAAAATCTACGTTGGCATTTTGTTACTTTCTTTCCAAACTACGCGACGACAGCAATATAGGTGAAAAGGTCATTCTCTTTGATGACCCACTTTCAAGTTTCGACCTGTTCCGACGGGAGAAAACGGAGCAAGCGATTACTGAACTGGCTTCAAAAGCAAAGCAAGTAATCGTATTTTCACATGATCGATTTTTTTTAAGATTAATCTGGGACTCAACCCAAGATATTAAAGCAAAGTGTTTTAACCTTTATCGAAAAGGTGAAGGAACATCAATGGCACTTTGGGATATCGAGAAAGAAACTCGAAGTCGATATTTGCAGGATTACCATAGTCTTGTGGAATACCTCGAGAATGGTGTCCCGAATGGTAGCGAATCTGCAATGAGAGATGTCGCAAGGTGTATTCGCCCCTTAATCGAATACAATCTACATCTTAGATTTCCAAAGGATTTTAAAGAAAATGAATGGCTGGGTAATTGTATTGAGAGTGTTCGCAATTCGACTGAAAATTCAGGGATTGCGTCACTAAAACCTCAACTTAATATGTTGAGTTCAGTTAATGATTTTTCTAAGCGGTTTCATCACAGAGATAATAGAAACAGCGAAACTGAGCCAATTAACGATTCTGAGTTACGACAATTTGTTAAACAGGGCTTTCAAATTATTTCTGGCATAGCATTGGCACATCTCTCCTAGATATTTTAGGGCCGAATTTAATATTTATCTTTTTTACGTTTCTGTCTGACTCGAAAGAGAGAGCCGCAGGACTTGGAGCACCACTTCCTATTGGGAGGGCCAATAAAAAACTTTTGGCAGTCTTTCATCTCACATCGTTTTAAATTCTTGAGTGCACCGATAGCCAATAAATGAGTAATGCCATAAGCCGACTGAAGCTCAGGATCAACCATTATTGACTCAGAATTTGCAATGTATCGCCAATAAGGAAGACCCTCTTTTGAATGCATTAGAATATGATGGTAGCGAATGTGCGATAATCTATGATTTAGATGTTTGACGACTTTTTCGGTGATGCCGTCATTTACGAATATCTCGAACCAGTCGTGAATAATGATTTTAAAATATTCGTCGTAGGTCAATTTTCTGCTTTTTGTTTCCTCGTCTATGACGGCTTCGTTCGCTGCTTTGAGTAAATTTTTAACATCATCCGTTCCCCAACCAATCAGTTGACCTTCTTTATACAGCAAAAATGGACCTTTTTCTTCATGTTGCGCTTTTTTCAAAATTTAGCCCCCTTGAAGGTGTTACGCATTTTATGGTTGTATCGTGTAACAAACTTTAAAAGAATAAAGAAGGAGAATTTTGAGTGATGTTATCAATAGTTAATGGTGAACGCCGCGAGCCTGAAAAAGGCTTATTAGGTAGCTGTATTGGATGTGGGCAGCCAATGATCCCAAAATGTGGTCCCATCAAAATTTGGCATTGGGCGCATAAGTCAGATTGCGAGTGTGACCATTGGTGGGAAAATGAAACTGAATGGCATCGTGCTTGGAAAAATAATTTTCCTACTGAATGGCAAGAAATACGTCATAAAGCTGACAATGGTGAGTGGCATATCGCCGACGTAAAAACCGCCCAAGAAAATATAATAGAGTTTCAACATTCGTTTTTAAATGCTGAGGAACGACAAGCTCGAAATAAGTTTTACAGCAGTAATTTGGTTTGGGTTGTAGATGGATTAATGCGAAAAAAAGACCGACTACAGTTTGAGATCATTTTGAAAAATGCGAATCAAATAACCCAGAATTTCCCTTTAATACGTCTTCCATCTGTTTTTGATGAATGCTCACTTTTGAAAGAATGGTCTGAATGCAACGGGCCTGTATTTTTCGATTTTGGTGTTGAATTACCGCTATGGTGTCTTTTGCCTAAAAGTTCCAAGTCTGCGCTCTATGTCGGGCCTTTTTCACGTCAGACTTTTGTTGAACTTCACAATGGCAAGTTAACGAATAGCGGACAAACTTTCTCAGATTTAATGAAGGTTCTGAATGATTTAGTATTTGCGTATGAAAATCCCAAGCAAGCTATTGTTCGGCAAAATCGAGTACAGCACATTCAGCAGCCAGTTATGCAAAGACAAATAGTGATCCCTCAAAATCCAACTAGAAAACAATTGTACTATCTAAATCGGACACCGCGACGTGGCAGGTTTTAAGGATGAGAATATGGGAGTCTTGAACCTAAACTCAAAAACTCCCGTCGCTAATCTTTCAAAAATATTGAATCATCGAAATCGTTTTGCCTCTTCCGGAAAAACAGAGATAGGCTTCCAGTCGATCTTAATAACCTTTTTGGACGCTTTCTGAATCTGATTCCAACAAGCACGAGACGAACAGTCTTCCATTTTGGAAAAGCTGATTCCCAAATCCAGTAATGCAGCTGCGATGATAAGTTTGATAATAATGTTGTACATAGTTACTCCTATTTTTTGGCTAAAGCTTTGATCATGATTAAAATTGAATGCAGGGCCGAGTCGTCCAGCAGTTCAAGCAGACTTGTGATTTCAGTAATTACTTCGTCAGCGATCAGGTCGGCGCGAACGATTTTATCAAAATCCTGCCGCTTATAACCGAGTGAACGTAAAATCTGATCAATTCTATTATCAGTTAAATCCGTTCGACCTGCTTCAATAAGACCGAAAGTGCATTCTTTGAATCCGCAAAGTTCAGAGGCTTTGTATTGAGAAACTCCACGCCTCTTTCGCAAAATGCGAATTGCACGGACTTCTTTGGTAACGATTTTATAAAGATTGCGTCTTGGTTTTCGCGATAGCGTTCTTTCAAGATTGTAGGCATCAATTTGAGCGAGAGCCTTTTCGGGGGAATTTTCGATCTTGTGAAATTCGTCCCACTCCATTCCCATTTTTCTAACTAGTCGCCTAATGCGATCTTCGGTGTAGTTACAACGACCATTCTCAAGCTGCTCAAGAGCTCTGACTGAGCACGAACATCGTTCGGCAGCCTGCCGACGGTTCAAACCCAACGACAGTCTTGCGGCCTTAAAGGCCAACAAGGTCTTCGTTACTTTTTTAGTGGATGAGCGTTTCGTTTCATCTTCTTGCATCTGACACTCCTTTCAAGAGTTCGTTACAAGAAGCAGTTTGTTTTTACTAAAAATGTGGATATGGTTCTACAGCGAGCTGGCTAAAAATAGCAATTTTGCCAGCGATCTAGTACGAGTGAAATTCAATACTTAACGTCCATCCTGCTATTCAGTCATAGCAACATCTGACACAAGTACCAAAAGCCAAACGCAAGCCATTCATAAGCCAATTCGAGGCTGTGAACGACAGTTCTAGGCAGGTTTCAAAAGCGAAGCTTTGCCCCTTTTGATGTCTCTAAGGCTTTAATTTGTTTTTATTTTTTATAATTTTCTCAGAAACTCAATCTTCCTTGATCGGAAAATTGGAGGTGGGTGAGGGCTTCGCACCCCCGTAACAGCTTTTGCAGAGCCGTGCCTAACTCCTCGGCCAACCCACCCGTATGTATTTTTTCTTGAAAAAAAACTTGGTTAAAAAATATCTTTAAAATTAATTGGAGTCAATTTTTTATATTTTTAGTTCCAGGAATGCCTGCCATGTATATTCTAAAGACTCAACCATTTCTTGATCTTCGACATGATCCTTTCCGTGAAGAATGGCCAGAGTTTTGGCAATTTCTATCGACGCGCGAAGTCTTCTAAATGAATTTAACTCTGAATCAAGACGATACGTTAAGGCCTCCGAAAGACTCTCCTTATTAAAGACTATTTGTTCTCTTTGTCTTTCGAGGGACTCATTGTTCTTCCTTTTTCCGTCAATTTTCTCCTTTAGGCTTTCCAAGGAAACATTGAAAGAATCTTTTTTTTGTGGTTTTAGGAAATATAAAATTTCAAACCTGTCCAACATGGGGCCAGAAAGTTTTTCTCGGTACTTATGGCATCTAGCTCCGGAATAATTACATTCTACCAGCTCTCCTGGAAGCCATTGCCCACAGGGGCACAAGTTGGTTGTTGCTATCAGTTGGAAATCTGATGGGTAGGTATGAAATTTTCTACCGCGAACTAGATGAACCTCTTTAGTTTGAATTGGCTCCCGCAGAGCCTCTTGGCATTTGCCATCAAACTCTAACATTTCATCAAGTAATAATATTCCCCCGTGCGCCCTCGTGACCTCTCCGGGTGAGCATTGGGCGCCACCTCCGATGAGGGCCAAATGGGAAATGGAATGATGTGGTTTTACAAAGGGACGCCAAAATTCATTTCCATGATGATGAAAGTATTTTTTATAATGAGTGTACACAGAGGGGGTCGGCTCTGATGATAGATAATTTAGTGCTTCTGCCAAGGTGCTTTTCCCCAGACCTCGTGGTCCCATTAATAATAACGAGTGCCTTCCCATAGTTACAAGCTCTAAAAGCTTAGCTTCTTCTTGGGAAAATTTTAATTTTTTAAATTCCTGCTGGTTTTTTAAATTAATTTCAATTTTTCTTTTTTTAAAAAACGCTTTATTCTGATTGCCTAACACTCCAGAAGAAGAATTCATCTCTGGAATTCCCTTATTAATTGAATCCAAGTTTTTTAAATCTTTAAGTTGTTTTAATTGAAAATGATTTTTAGCTCGCAGAGGGGAGTCGATCTCTCCGGAGAAAAATTTATTTTTGCTTACATTAATATTATCTAATAACAAGTTATCTAAAACGGTATCCTCTAGTTGAAAGACTTCACCACTTAAACCCAACTCACCAAAGGCAAAGATATCATTTTCAAAACCTGGTAGAATTTGATTGGTTTTAGTCAGAATTCCTAGTGCCATGGGCAAATCCAAACCTGGAGATTTTTTTTTAAAATCTCCGCCTCGAATATTAATAATAATTTGTTTTGCCTTTGGGAATTCAAAGTTTTGACTTCTCATTGCAGACTTAATTTTGATTGAGCTTTCTTTAACCGCCTGATCAGGCAATCCTAAAATATGAATCAGAGGTAAACCAGGAATTAAGCTCACTTCAATTTCAACCTGGACCCAATTGTTAAAGTGCTGACAAAAACCAAATATTTTCATAGCTTCTTGGTGTCAGCAAATGAGAGTCCTAGGTTGGACTTAATTTATAAAAAGAGAATAAAATAGAAAAACAAACTACGGACTAATTTTCAATTTCAGGTTCTTTTTTAAGATCTCTTACCTCTGACTTCACTTCAGATAAAGGATGATGCTCATCAATAACCTGAGCGATGTTTTTAGTGGTGACACTCGTGTAAACTTGGGTGGTTTGAATGCTTGCATGACCCAACAACATTTGAATAGACCTCAAATCAGCACCACCTTCTAACAAAGCTGTCGCACAACCGTGGCGAAATCGATGGGGATTAACGGTCTCTGGAAAGCCTGCTTTCTGAGACCAACTGTCTAACCAACGCCAAACATCGACTCTTGAAGGGCGATTTCCCCTATCATTGATTAAAATAGCTGGAGTGGCTTCCCCTACTAAATGTTGTCGCACTTCTCGCAAGTAATAATTTAAACTTTCATTTAAAGTATCCGTCAAAGGAACCAATCTTTCTTTATTAGCCTTTCCTAGAATTTTAACCCAACGATCGGTCGGATTAAAATCATTGACGTTCAATCCAATAAGTTCTGTCACCCGACAACCCAGTCCATATAAAAGTAAAAGTGTGATTTTATTTCTAGAGGTTTTATTTGGATCCGAAACAACACAGGAATCAAACAATTTTTGAAATTCATCTTGATTTAATGACTTAGGCAAAGACAATTTTATTTTAGGTGGTTTTAATTCTCTCAACTCTGGGGCCTTCACTCCACGAGACTCACAAAATCGAAAATAGGTTCTTAAGGAAGAAATAACCCTGGCTTGTGACCGCGGAGATAAATTTTCTTTTTTCATGAATTCATAGAAATCAACAACCTGAGCCGTTGGACTCTGTATTTTAAACTTGATCCACAACTCTAGGTCTCGTCGATAGGCCATCACTGTATTTTGAGACCGACCCCTCACGTTCTGCAACTCATCAAAAAATTCAACCCATAAATTTAATTCCATGGCACATTAAAGATTTTTTTTTTTTGAATGTCAAACACTCAGAGCATCACTGAGTCATGATCACTGAATGTACACACCCATGTCATTACATGAAACTGTTCCACCATTGAATATCACTTGCATAGGAACTAACATTCCTGCAATTCGATCCACTTGCCCATCACCGTTTGGATCTTCAACAATGGCATTTCTTAATTGAAAAACAATTCTAAAGGCGCCCTGTGTTTGTATGGCTTCAAATTGAGGCAATTCAAAACTACCCACGCTCATCATTCCTGGCTGGATGAGATTTAGATTGTACTGTCCTGAAGGTATCTGACATGGACCTGCTATCACACCTGCAGCACTTTGGGCTCCAGCAATGGTCAAACCGCCTCGAACTGAAATCATTCCTGAATAGGTCTTTTGTGGATTCCAACCCATGGAGAGAGCTTGCTGAATTTTACTTGTCTCTCCCAACAGTTGCCAGTTAATAGTTACCGGAAAAGTACTTGTCCCTTGAGAAACGGCTTGTAGCAAAGGAGTTTGTGGAAAATTACATTGAACGCAAGTACCTGGCACAATTTGGTTTTGATTATAGTAACTTGGGTTCGCGGGTGAGGCGACCAGCTCATTTGAAGAATTATTCTTTTGACAGGCGGCAAAAAATATTAATGAAAATAACACGGTAAAAAAATATCTAAAGTAATACTTTAAGTATTTTAATCTTGTTTGAAGTTTAAATTTTTTCATATATTCTCCTAAATTTATTTTTTTCTTTATAAACATATTCTATAAATTGAAGGCCTTCTTCTTGGACATTCCACTAAATGTTCCAAGCTTTCGATATCCTTCTGCCTCTGTGGGATACAGACCACTTTTATTGATCACATCGGTAGACCTGCAGTTATAAGGCCCTATATAGATAAACCAACATTTTCTGTCACTACTTTCTATCGCCATGGACTGAGCAAAGTTTTTAAAATATATAGAACCTCCAACATAGCTACCACCTTGCCCATCACCTTGGTCAACCGTGCTATCAATAACTAATACAATCGAACCAAGGGAGTCTTGAAAAAATCCAGAAAAGACAACCTTACCTCCGCTGTTATACCAATAATTATATTGAGACTCCAAAACACCATTATCTAAACCATGACTGAATGTGGAATTAACTCCAGAGCCCACATCAAAGGATCCTTGAAATGTTTGCCCATTATCAACATAGGATATTTTTATATTTCCGTAGTAATGAAAGCCTCCAGCATTATTTAAATTAACCGTTAGTTTAAAATCCTTCGGACTGTTCAAAGGATGGGTTCCTACATAGGAATTAAACAAAGAAAAACTTGTTGGCACAAAGGTCACAACATCTCCGGCACTTGCAGCTAGACTTCCCGTGGTGCCTGTTCCACTTCCGGCGGGACCACCCGTATTTGGATCTGCCACAACTGGCGCCACAACTGGCGCTGGTGGGGCCGCTATATCCACCGGATCACTCTTTTTAGAAGAGCACCCTATTCCAAGCAGGATCGCAATAAGTAAAAAAACACCGTTTACGTTTTTCATATAGTTTCCTTCTTTTTTGAAGGCTCCTTTTACCTTTACGTATTGCGAAGCTCATACCAATTTCTAAAATGAGGATAAGTTATTAATAGATTTTGATTTTTTTGATAAGTCTCAAGGTGAGACAGCTGTTCAGAAACGGAGATTGAATGAAAGGTGACGCAAAATTGTCAGTCTTGTCTCAAATCAAAACACTTTGTTCTAGACACTTTGTTCTATGGCCGTGACATCTCTGCCAATGTCCATGCGGCTAAGCTGCCAATCCCATCCTCACTCAATAGGGTCTCCACTTCAGGCCTTAGTTCTTCTATCCTTTGATTGGCAATAACAATAAGAGCATTTCTTTTTAAGCCAAAGGCTTTAGATCTTGAAAGGGCTGTCGTTTTAAATTTTTCCTTTAATAACTCAGCTGAAGCTTCTAAAATAAATCTCAAATCGCTGGCTAACAAATCATTTGTCTTAATGGGTATCCCTACTTTTTGATTCCAAGGACAAACCGTTTGACAAATATCACATCCAAAAAAATGATCACCGATCTTATTTTTGATCTCGTCAGGAGGTATGGATTTTGATTCAATCGTCCAATAAGAAATACATCTCTTTGCATCTAAAGTTCGATTCTCCTGAATTGCTGATGTGGGACAGGCCTCGATACACCTATTACATTTCCCACAAAAATCATGAAGGGGCGTTGGGACCTCTGACTTTAAATAAAGACTTGAAAGGATATTTCCAATTAAAAAAAAGGAACCTCGCTTGGGATGAATAAGGCATGAGTTTTTACCAATCCACCCCAATCCATTCTGATAAGCAAAATCTCGCTCAAGTATTGGAAAACTGTCCGTTGTGGCCCTAAAAAATTCATTCGGAAAAAATACTTGAAGCTCCCTGATGAGAGCCTCGAGTTTCTCCAGCAGCCAAACATGATAGTCCTCATCCTGGGCATAGTGTGCGATCTTCAAAGAAGAGATCTTTAAAGAAGAGTTTAATGGGGTGTCTTTATTTTTTTGACTTAAAACCCGATAGGGATGAGTTAAAGAAAAAATAGATTTAATCTGAGGATTAATCTCTTGCAGGTTTTGCTTTATTTGCAGGTGCTTTTGCAAATAAAGCATCTCCCCATGATAACCTTTCTCAAGCCATTGTTTATACTTTTCATAGTTCAATGGCCGAGTCACCGCAGAGTAGCCACAGCTGCTAAAGCCAAGATCCAGAATCTTATCTTTTAGAAATAATAAATCTTCTGGTAACCTTACCTCACCTATCATGACTAAAAAACCTTGTATTCAATATTTTAGTGTGTGTTTGAAAAGTCTTAGAGAATTATCTCCATTAAGAGATAAATTAGCAAAGTAAATGCAAATCCTGAAGAAATCACACCTTTGACCGTTGTCAATGGACCCAACTTTCCTTTGAACACATTCAATTCAATACCTGCCCAAAGAAGAAGTAAAACCACCCAGTAAATTATAACCTTATCCATATTCATCTGTATGGGCAAATGAGCGGCTCCAAGCATATAAAACAACATGGGAATAGAAAATAATGTATTGGTTCGCGAAGCGAGTAAGGCCTTTGCCCCAGCGCTTGCAACCGCCGGGTTTGCAGGCTTTCCCTCGGCTACGTCTTTAGCATTCTGAATCACAATTTTTTGATTAGGCCAAATAATAAACCAAACATTAAACCACATAGTGATTCCAAATAAACTTCCTGTCAGGATCTTAACGCCCCAATCCCCAGAAAGACTAAATCCTGTTGAGCTTGCTGTATGAAGCATTAACAAGCCAGTCACCAAAGTCCACATGGCACCCCAACGAAACCACCACAGGGCGATTGGCAAAAGTTTTTGCTGAACCTGAGATTTGGCAGGAGCATCCGTTTGATTCATAAATGCACCTTGAGTGAAATTAAAATAATAAAGATGACCAATCCAAAGTATTCCAAAAAACAGATGTAACCATTTTAGTATAAAATGTACCCCTGACATATTCAATATTGCTAAATCCATTCGCGCCACCTTTCTATAATGAAAAACCTAATTGAAAGGTGACGATATATAAAGATCATATATTGATCAAGCCATAAAATAATAAATCAAGGAAACCTAATTACAGTAATCTGTCATACTATTTACAGTATTGAGTACTATAATAATGAGATAACTGAACTCTCGATGAAATGCCTTGACTCATGGGATTAAATATCATGCCATTCCCAGCTGATTCGGGATACAAAACCGTTTTCACTTCATCATTGTAATAAGGATCACTCAAACCTTTTGACCGCATTTCAGTCACTTTTGCCTGAATTGAAATTGGATTTGTAAATACCTTCATTTCCTCTAAGAAGCCCCAAGAAAAAATTTGATCAAAATCTGATGTTACTTGATTCTTCTTATAAATGTTAAAGGCTCCTCTTTCCGACATTTGAATTTTAGTTATCACAAGTAATAATTCATTTCCTTTTGAATCGCATATTTTACTAGTAAAAAGGGGGGCGGCAAACAAACTGGTACAAAATAAAAAGATCGATAATATTATTTTCATATATTTCCTTTGATTGAGTTATTCGCTCAATATAAATTAACTCTTCAGTTTTTTCACCTGTAGATTTTTAGTCAGAGAAGCGCTTTTTTGTTTGTTTACATTGTTGACAGTCAGTTTAAGCTCTGACGGTAGAGCTTGGTTTTTATTTCAGTTAATTTTTCCAAGGAAACCTCGTAGGGTCGTCCGCATACTTGACAGCGAACCTCTGCTGTTTCTTTGCTATGAACCATATCCTCAAGCTCTTGTAATCCTAGTGTTTCAATCGCTTGAAGAACTCGGTCTTGGGTGCAGGGACAAGAATAGGAAAGCGGGAAATGATGCTCGAGTTCTGTATAAGGAATCCCTTGTAAATAAGGTTTTATAAACTCGGTAGCTAGCGTTCCTTTTAATATTTCTTGGGATATACTCGCCTTCATCGCAGCTGCATTTCTTTCCAGTATTTGAACGACTTCATCTTCAACACCTGGCATGACCTCCACAAGGACTCCCCCTGCCGATTGAACTTTGCCATAGGTGTCTAAGTAGACTCCTACAGAAATCACGCTGCGAATCTGATGGGATTGGATCAGATAATGCGCAATATCTTCGCCAATCTCAGAAGAAACTAATTCCACCGTTCCATGGTGGGGTTGCTTTTGAAAGGGCATATGGCGAGTCACCGAAAGGGTCCCCTCACCGATATATTCCTTCAGCTTCAGTCCAGGCACATATTTTTCAGGCTCAAAATAGGTATGAGGAGTGTAGCCCCGCACTTGCCCTTCAAAGTGGGCTTCAGCATAAATCCGACCCATGGGCCCCATGCCCCGAACATAAATCCCAACCTGTTGCTTTTCTTTTAAATGGCTTGCTAACAACAAAGCGCCAACCATAGCTCTGCCGACGGCCATGGTTGGGAGAGGACTGGTGTTTTGAATTTTTTGCATTTCTTTGACAACCGTCGTTGCATTCACTGATGCGGCTCTGAGGGTAAAGTCATTGGACACAAATCGGTGAACTCTTTCCATGAAAAACAGTGAATCATTTTTTAAGAATACATGCAATATTTAAGATGCTTGCCAGATCGAAAAAAGAAATCTAGCATCAAAATCCTATGAAATTTTTAATTTTTAGACATGCAGATAAAAAAGGCGGCCTAGAGAAAGATTCACCCCTAAGCCCCCTGGGTATAAAACAATCCCAACACCTTTTAGAACAAGTTAAAAATAGAAAACTCCCTCGCCCTTCAAAAATTTATTGTTCTCCACGAAAAAGAACCAGCTTGACCATGGGCCCTCTAGCTGAAAACTCTCAGGTTCGAATTAGTGAAACCTCTCTGTTGGATTTGAAACAGCCCCAGGAATCCAATAAAGATTTTCGCTTAAGGATTCAAGAATTTTTAGTCAGTTTCCAATTAGAAGGAGAAGTTCCCTGCGTCTATATTTGCACCCATCAAGACTGGATCGAAGAATTTTTAAGTGTGATTGAGTCTTCAACTGATTTATTAAAACCTGAATATTCATTTTGGCCCTGTGGACAATACATGTATTTCGAGAAGAACGACTTATGGGATCTTCTTGAATTCCAACAGATCTAAAATCTAACCTTATAGAAGAAGGATTTATTTATGGATGCCCCCTACAAAAACCCTCAACCGTTTCCTTCGATCTTCTCTGCTGAAGATCAAAAAAATATCCTCTCACTGGGAGAAGATATTTTAAAAAAAATGGAATCTCATTCTAAAGTTTCCCTATTTTCAAAAGATTATTGGTACGGCTCTATTATGGATTGGAGCATGAAAAATGAGAGTTTTAAAACCAATATGTTTCGCTTCGTGGATGTATTGCCCTCCCTCAACACCAGTCAAGATGTCGCCAAGCATTTGAAGGAGTACTTCAGTGAAAATGGCAACGATCTTCCCAGTGTCTTTAATGTGGGCTTGGGACTTGGAAGCCTCGCCCCGGGATTGATGGCTAGCGCGATTAAAAAAAATGTCACTCAAATGGCAAAAATGTTTATTACAGGTGAAAATCCCCAAGAAGCTTTGAGCTCTTTAAAAAAAATGCGAAAAAATAAAATGACTTTCACTGTCGACATTCTTGGTGAGGCGACTCTTTCAGAAAAAGAAGCCTTCGATTATTCGAATCGCTATAGAGAACTCATGAATGGGCTCGCTAAAGACGCAGAGACCTGGGAGACGATTCCCCAATTAGATCAAGACTGTGATGGCCTCATTCCAAAGGTCAATGTCTCCATTAAAGTTTCCGCTTTATACTCTCAAATTAATGACAAAGCCTGGGACGAATCCAAAACCATTCTTAAAGAAAGACTTAGACCTCTTTTTGAATTAGCCATGACAAAGAATATTTTCCTCAATTTGGATATGGAACAATATTCAATGAAGCATTTAACTTTAGAGGTTTTTAAAGAACTTATTCATGAAGAGAGATTTAAGAAATACCCTTTCTTTGGCTGTGTGATTCAAGCCTACCTTCTGGATTCCTTCGCAGATATTAAAGATCTTTGTGAACAGGCAAAAAAACGTGGCACTCCCTTCACCGTACGCCTAGTTAAAGGCGCTTATTGGGATTATGAAACAGTCGAGGCGGAACAAAGATCTTGGCCTCTTCCCGTCTATACCATCAAAGCGGAAAGTGATGCCAATTACGAGGCTTGCGCCAAATGTCTCATCGATCATTTTCCATTTATTAAGTCGGCTTTTGCCTCTCACAATGTCCGAACTCTTGCCGCCTGTTTAACCTATGCTCAATCTAAACAAGTTCCCAAAAATGGTTTTGAAATTCAAATGCTCCATGGAATGGCAGAGCCCATAAAAAAAACCTTTGTTGATTTAGGTTACCGCCTCAGAGAATACGCTCCTGTGGGAGAATTACTTCCCGGAATGGCCTATCTTGTTCGAAGATTGCTTGAAAACACTTCGAATGAATCCTGGCTCAAGGGGAAATTTGCTGACAACAAAACAACTCAGGAGCTCCTTAAGGATCCCCTTCAAATGATTCAAGAACAAGGGTCTAAAAACGCTCAACAGAAATCAAATCGTTTTATAAATGAACCCTTGCTTGATTTTGCTGTGGAATCCAATCGAAAGAATTTATTACAGGCTTTAGGTCATTTCAAACCTGATCAGGTCAAAATGGTTTTACCACAGATTAACTTCCAACAACAGAATCCCAGCGAATTCCTAAACCGCACGAACCCTTCCATGAAAAATCAAGTCCTTGCAAAAATCGGATTGGCCTCTACAGACATGGCAGAGAAAGCCATCCAAACGGCCCATCAATTCTATCCACAATGGCGAAAAACTTCCCCAGAAACGCGATCACAATATTTATTTAAACTCGCAGATCTTATGAATCAAAAACGATTTGAATTGATAGCCACTCAAGTCTATGAGGTCGGTAAACCTTGGGCCGAAGCCGATGCTGATATCGCCGAAGCCATTGATTTTTGTAAATACTATGCTCAGCACCAACTAGAAATTTCCAAACCCCTTCGCGTGGGCCACATTCCTGGGGAAAACTCGCAATACATTTATAAACCTCGCGGTGTTTGTGTGGTGATCGCTCCGTGGAACTTCCCCTTGGCTATTCTTTGTGGCCAAGTGGTTGCCGCTTTAGTCACTGGCAATACGGTCATCATGAAACCTGCAGAACAAAGCTCTTTAGTAGCCCTTGGGCTCTTTGAAATGCTCAAAGAGGTAGGATTTCCCTCTGGAGCCCTGCAGTTTCTTCCCGGTCTTGGAGAAATCGTTGGCGAGTATTTGGTCAATCATTCCCTTACCACGACCATTGCTTTTACGGGTTCTAAAGCTGTTGGCTTACATATTTTAAAACAGGCCTCTTTGGTTCACCCACAACAAAATCATGTTAAAAAATGCATTATTGAAATGGGTGGCAAAAACGCACTCATCATCGATTCTGATGCGGATTTGGATGAGGCTGTTGAGGGAGTTCTCTACTCCGCCTTTGGTTTTTCTGGGCAAAAATGCTCTGCTGCAAGCCGAGTTATTCTTCTTGAAGATATCTACGAAAAATTTTCAGAACGACTTGTAGAGGCGACTAAATCCATCACTGTCGGATCTTCTCTTTATCCCCAACACTACCTGGGACCCGTTATTGACGAAGAAGCCTATGACCGTATTCAAAGTTTGATTTCAACTGATTCTGCCAAATACAAACTCTTGTATAAATCTCAGGTTTCCAGTGAGGGCTATTTTATTCCTGCAACCTTATTTGGAGAAGTTCCTCCCGACTCTGAACTAGCCCAAGAAGAAATTTTTGGGCCCGTGGTCGCCTTAATCAAAGTTAAGAATATAGATGAGGCCATCGCTGTGGCGAACAACACAAAGTACGCCCTCACGGGAGGACTATTCTCACGAAGCCCTGCTCATATTCAAAAAGTAAAATCAGAATTTGAGTGCGGAAATTTATATATTAACAGAGGAATCACAGGAGCCATGGTCGATCGTCATCCTTTTGGTGGGTATAAACTTTCTGGTATCGGCTCAAAGACCGGTGGACCTGATTATTTAAAACAATTCGTTGAGCCTATTTGTATCACTGAAAATACCTTGAGAAGAGGCTTTGCTCCTCAAGAATAGAGAGCAAGGCTTTTTCTTAAGCTCAATCCCAAGAGGCCTCCAAAAAGAGCGCCTCCAATATGAGCTGTGAACGCGACACCACTAGAAAGTCCGGGTATTTGACTTAGAAAAGAAGATAAATCCGTAAGTAAAAACATTGGAACTATCAGTAAGGTGGGAAGATAAATATAACCGTAGTAGTTTTTTTGTGGTGACAAAAAATAAAAGAACCGCGTTCTTAATTTGGGTTCAAAAAAACAATAGAAGGCAATCATACCACTGACCGAGCCACTAGCTCCCACCATGGGCAGCAAGGTGTTGGGGCTAAAATAGAGATAGAATAAACCGCCGGCAATTCCACTAAATAAATAGAGGAGGACAAAGCCCAAACTGCCAAGGGCTCCTTCAATCCAATACCCGATTAAAAAAACAAAAATCATATTACTTACTAAATGAAGAAAGGTCATATGGGAAAATTGATAGGTAATCCAAGAAAAAGTTCTTTTATTCCCATGGGACAATCCCATGATAAATAAAACTTGTTCTTTAACCTCGGCTTTATATTTATCAATCAATGAAATCCAAAAATCCCACTTTATCGAATCTCGATCAAATTTTCTTTTTTCAATTTCATTCATAAAAAATTGATCTCTGACAGCAAAGGAGGAGATAAGGTAATGGTGTTTTGGGTTGGAAAAATCAAAAGTAGAGAGTAAATCTTTATAATGCTTCTGATCCCTATTTACCAACACGTGTTTCTGGTAATATTCGGTTGTCAAGCTAACTCCGAAAGAGTTAAACAACTCTGATTTTATTTTTTCTGAATCTGAATCTAAAAAAAAGGTTAAATAGAGAACCATATTCAGGAGAATAAAAATATTTGTAAAATTAATATCTTTTCTACTTAAAAAAGTTCTTGGCCAAGGAAAAATCATTTGAGAATTCCCATTCTTTTTTTAAAGGGAACAAAATCAATAAAATCCTTTGGGTTTTCGCCGGCCGGTTTGCGATCAGAATTTTCCTGAATTTTCAAATAGGATTTCATGTAAATCTTTTCAAGATGGTCTGTCCTATCTAATTTTTCAGTGAATTTTTCATAGAGTCCATCCACTATTAAAAAAGCTTCTAAATAATCATTATCCTCAATGTATTTAGATAGAGAATAAGCATAATAAACAAAATCCTCATCCGTTACCTGACTCAAACTCTTATTTGAACTTTCCTGGCATAATACATTTTCTTTTTGAATGTCACAGAATTTTTTTAGATAATCCGTTCTTAAGTTCTTATTTTCAGCAAGCGCGTACCTGGCAAAATAAGTTAATCCCGTTTCATTTTCCTTATCGAATTGATGATTGGTGATTCTTAATATGCACTCTTTGTCTTTAATATTTCTTTTATCCTGAAAATAATCAATTAAGTATTCTTCCAATTTTTTTGAACAGGTCATAACCGAATGTTTTTCCGAGGGCTGTTGATTCTCTATGCTTGTCAAAAAGAAAAAACCCAATCCCATGATAGAGAATCCAACCAAAAGAATGACCTTCACCCACTGCGACAACCAAATCTTAAAATAAATAGAAAGATCATCATTTTGATTTATTTTTTTTAACGTTATCATTCTGGTAAAACTAATTCGATCATAATAAGTTCTTCTATCCGGGCGAAGAAGAATCTCCACAAAAGGAATAAATATAAAAACAAAAGAGAGAAATTTAAATAGAGATCTAAAAAAGAGCGATAAAAAGCTTAAGTCCTTCGGATCTTCGGAAACTAATCTTAGATACAAAAAATAGTGACCCGGGCTGGCTCTTAAAAAATAATTAAACAAAGTTTCATAAAGTACAAAAAGCGAAAATGAAATAAATAAATATTGAAAAATCAAACTTCCATTCGATCCACTTTGCGCATTCAAACTTTGAAGTTTAAGATCGCTCACTATTCCTGAAGTAAAAAGACCTATTAATGGAGTCAATATTAATAAATCAATCACTGTAGCAAATAGCCGGTCTATATGTGGCGGAACATGGCTCTCTGATTTTTTGTTCCTCTTATTTGAGATATCTTCAATAACCATGATTAAGGATCGGAAAAATCTAAAACAAATCGAGGTCTAGTTGTCACAAAAGAAGTAAGAGTGTGTTTGAAAAGTCTAAAATCGAGGCCGCAGGAGGGAGGCAACTGAGGCTTGGCACAGCCAAGTCGCAGGGAGTCCGACCGACGAGAACGAAGATTTAAGACTTTTCAAACATACTCTTATAAGATTTCTAAGGATGATAGCTTGCCATGGGAATCAATGGAAACAGAAAGAGTATCAACAACTAGACCTTTGCTGTCTAGAAGCTCATAAACCTCCTCGCTATTAAAGTCTTTGGTAATTTTATCTTTAAGTTTGTAACTAATGGCATTCTCATTAAATAAAGAAATATACTTTTTTAAAATCGTCTCGCCCTCCTTAACCAAGACCAATTCTTCAGAAGGTCTAATCTGTTTGATACGATGACTTTCACTTTGTACATTATATTTACCCTCTAAGAATGAAAATAATAACTCATCTTTTAAAGATGGTTGAGATGAGTTAATAAAACGAACGTCGTTTTCTTTAGCCGCTAGCCTCTTCGCCAAGGCCTGTTCGTTCAAAATATCATATTTAATCTCTTGTTTTAAAGAGGCAATTCCACGATTTGAATTTTGCATAATAGAGTAATCACGAACCCATTGATTCACTGCCAACGTAAATATAAATAGGCTCAGAATAGACAATCCAAAAACAGCTTTCTGTTCTCTATTTTTCTGAAAGGCTTTTTGACGAATCATTTTTTTTATTGGAAAGTCTAAAATATTTGATCTTTCTTGCTCTTTCATAAATTCATCACCCTTTCTTATTGTACTTTTCCTATCGTCTATATCCTAGAAAAAATATAGCTTTTCTTTGCTTTACAAATTCTTGTTTAAACAGACTCAAGACTAACGTATTGATCAAACTCGCCGATACCATGACTAGATAATCATGCGAATTCAATACCAACCAGAAGGACATTGGTTTCATTTAAAGAGGTTAATTTTATCTACACTTTTGACACTCGAAACATTTTTTTAAACAGTAGTGAAAATGAATTCAGATTTCTCAAAACGAGCTAATCATTATGAGACACTCAGGATTAAAATTGTCATTTCATTGACCGAGTGATTTTTTGTCCTTATCCTAATAGAGTGGTGAGGTGCTTTTGAATCTCCAATTTAAAACAAGTAGAAGTAATAAAGGCATAGGCCACAAAGGCATAGGCCTTATAGAAATATTAATTTCGCTGGCACTTCTTGGCATTGTTTCATCCACCTTCTTGAGTGTGATATTTAACCAGCAAAAACAATTACGTTTAATTAATCAAAAACAAGAAATCGCAGATTTAAAGTCCTACTTGCAATCAACTTTTACCAATTCAGACTCCTGTACTTGCTCCTTAAGACCTACAGATCCTAATAACCCTGGCTCACTGGTTTTTGATAGCACTATCACAGATGGCTCTCAAACCATGACGATACCCAAATTACTGGAAGGCTGTGCTGTTGGCGCAAATAGCCTGGCCACTTCTGGTGATTTTGTTCCTGGGACTCAGACCCAATTAAAAATCAACGATATTAAAATGGTTAAAATTCAACCTGGAGGTAATCCATTAGAGTGGTTTGGCTACATTCAAATTTCATTTGATCCATCTTCAACTGTTGCCAGTCTTAAACCTCTTCAAATTAAACAAAGATTTACCATCGATACGATAGCTCCATCGACAGATTCAAATAGACTTCTTAAATCCTGCATTGCCACAGATCGACTTGAATTCGGCTCTTATCTAAATGTACCGCAAAATACGGTACAAGTTGCTCCCTGCGATGGCTTTTTAAGTACCTTTATTGGTGGGAATGGTATTACCTTCGAACATGGCTATATATGTTCGGGTACGGATCTCGCTAAGGTAACTGAATGCTATGACTATGACGGCGGCGGCCCAGGTGCTAGTACCATATTATCACGAATGAAGGTAGGAACTGGAACCATGGGTATGATTAAAAAAGGTTACTATTATCAAGTGCAGTACTTAGGTGCAGTTCATGATGACACTGGTCCACATAGATGGGCCATCCCTTTTGGAGGGGCCGCAAGCACGTTGGTTTGCCTCACAAACTAACTCACTAACCAAAATAGCTCTGTGACAAATTTTAGTTGTCACCTAAAATTTGTCAATCAAAGCAAACATTCAATTAAGAGTACCTAAGCTGCCTGGTAGGATTTTCTTCGTCGAGCCTGGGAAGGATCAATCTGATATTGCTTCACCTTACGATACAAAGTGGCACGGCCAATCCCTAAGGCTTTGGCGGCCTCTGTCAGATTTCCTTTATATTGAGAGATCGCATTTTCAATCGCCTTTGCCTCCAGATCATCCATTTTTTGAACTTTAGGATCTGAGTTGTTTGCTGTCGGAAACGGAAGAACATTTCCAGGCACACTCGTCAAATTGGGGGCGTTATTAAATCCTGGAGAAAGTGTTGGATAGTCTTGAGACAAGTGCTGTCGAAACAAAGGACTTTCTAATCCCGTTCTCCACTGTTCAGGTGAAAACACTTGAACAAGTACATCTGTATGTTCCCAATATTTTTTTGCATTTTCTATAGCTTCATGGTTATCACTAACCATCATAATTACTGTTCGAGACATGCTTTCTCCTTTTTGCATCTGATTGACACATTATTAAGCGACAGGATTCTTATCGGTGAATCATTTGTAGAATTTAGGGGTCGATGAAAAAAAAAAGAGAAAATAATTAACTGTTGTTTTCAACAAGTTAGGGTCTTAATGGGACGATCGTCCCATTTTGAGACACCATTTCAAACTGGTTCTAATACCTATCTTCTGCCAGATTTGATTTTCAATTGCAGCTTAGATATTAAATGAACTGCCATTTTTTCCTGAACTTTACACATTTTTAATTCATCTCGTCGATAAGATCTTTGCGAAGGAGTTAAGGTTCCTGTTTCGAGTTCCATTTCATAATCTAACTTAGAAGAACGGATTCCCTCAAGCTCTTTAGTTTGTTGCTTGAAGAGCTTGGTGACTCCACTGAGCGGAGCGACTTCAATCCATTCTTCTTTATTTCGATACCAGCTCACCATTCTTAAAAATCTGGCTTTATTTTTTGCCAAAGTAAACTTAGGAAATTGAGTGTCTGATAATTCCAAAATATTATCAATTTCATCCAGATTCATTGAATCTTCTTCATCTTCTCCTAACAACAAAGTAGGATTTTTAAGAATTTCTGCTGCCATGTTTTGATCTTCAAAATCTAAATCAAAAGCAGATTGAATCTTGCCTTTTTTCTCGCCCTCATCATCAGCGTCTGAATCTAAGTCAACATCTAATTCTCTTTCCATTTCAATACCACCATTACCACCAGAAATTTCATTTGCTGACATACTTTATTCCCTCCCAATTAATTTTGATGACTTCTTATACAACACAAATTCAAATGACACAAGACAGAAAGGCCCCTTTTTGTCACCCTGTCTTTTTTATCATCAGCGATGATTTGAAATAATTCTAATAGCCTTTTTAAATGGCAATAGGAAAAATTACTTTGGCCCTGGGCTTGCTAAACTTAATGAGCAGGAGAATCTATGAAGAAATTAATTTATATTCTTACTTCCAGCTTTCTATTCTGTTTTGCCTTATTTTTTTCAGCTTGCACCCCTAAGGATGAAGGCAATAAAGATTTTGAAGTGAACCAGGCTCGACAGGCCTACGAACGCTGCTCTCAGCTCAAAGGCCAAACTTATTGTAACACGGCGAAGGTTGGCAACGTGGTTTCCATATCTGAATTTTATGGGCAAAGTTACTATTATAATTTTTATGGATATAATTCTTACTTATCTGGCGCCCCTCAGGTTAATCAACTTACTTATGAACAAGTTAATACTTATTTTGAAAACTATGTCAAAAAAGCTAGTAAGCAAGAAATACTTACCATGAGCAATCGTTGGCTTCAAATGAGCACCGAAATTAATAATGTAAATACGTTAAACTATCCAGTCACTAGATGCACAGTCTACGGCTGTTTTTAATCCCAATAAAATTTAAGAAAGAAGGACATTATGAAAAAAAAATTCGTCATAGCATTATCAACCCTCTTATTTTCCTTTTCAAGCATTGCCTGTCCAGGAGCAGGTCAGATTAAACTGAAAGCTAAAGATACCGGTGACGTGGTTGGTACTCTTAATACCTATTCCTCGACTCTTCTGATTTCAGAAGGCAATGAAGTTGGCGGAGTTTCGTCTCAGTCATCTTCACTTTCAAAGGGTGTATTTCCTAATTACGGACACAATCTAAGGTGGGTCTGTAATAATTTTAACACTGCAAATGTTAAATCATGTAATGAACTTCTTACTGAACGCCCTAAGGAATACTCGATGCCAGAAGGCGACCAACATTTTGTCATATCGGTTATAAGGACTTCCGACCAGAGTTATAAGGTTTTTACAATAGACAATGTAAAAATGGACCGCAATCAACCCATGGCAAAGGGCGGTTGTGGAATTATTGTTGAGTCATCTAATTAAATCTTAAAACAATTTAACGAAGGCATGTAGGTTAACAAAGCAGGTTCATTAAATTTACAACCTGCTTTCCAAAAACTGTTTTTAATCCTGTGACAAAGTAACTTCATGAACTGCTTTTTCAGCATTCACTAATCCTGCACCCATTTCATTGTTTTCATTTGGTCCCAACGGGGTCGCCGTTTTTTGCAGAATCATTTTTACTTGCGATGGGGTTAAATTTTTATTTGCTGCTTTCATTAATGCCACAATACCTGAAACATGAGGAGTTGCCATACTTGTTCCATTAAAGCTGTCCTGATTGGTAACTAAAATTTCATAGGTGGAATTTACAACCATTCCTTTTTCTAATGACTCCTTTAAGGATTCACCCACTTTTTGTTCCACCATAAACACACCTACGGGCAATTGACTTCCATCGCTGGTAATAGCTCCTTGAATCAAGCCCTCTGTATTGTTATAAAAAATAACGCCAGAGGCTTTGGCTTGAATGGCATTTTTTACTTTATCAATGAACTTGATTTCTCCCCTTTGAATTAAAGCCACTTTGCCTTCAACATTTATTTTGGAAAAATCCTCTTCTTTCCCTAGGCCTGCAAATACCATTTCGTAGGACTCAGGAGTCAAGACTGTTTTGCCGCCCTCAAAAGTAACGCTTCTCACTGTTTGAACGGAACCTTCACCCACAGTGAATGAAACAACTGGAGCTCGGCCATGACCCATGGGTACGGAAGAGACCACATCCACACCAGGGGCAACCACAGCCAGTTCAGGTCCATACTGAGAAAAACTTGCTTTTTTAAATTGAGAATCGATAGCTCCAACAGCAATGACTTCAGGCAAGGCGGCAGGATAACTGATGGAATTTGAGCCATCGTTACCGCTGGCGGCGACTATGGTGACCCCCTCTTTCGAAGCCTTACTGACAGCAAGTCTTTCTGCCGGAGAAGCCCATGCCCCTCCTAAAGACATGCTGATCACATCCACCTTTTGCTGCATTCCCCATTCAATCCCTTCAGCCACGGCCAAGTTAGAACAACCTTCAGGAGCACAAACCCTTCCTGCAAGGATTCTGGCTTTGGGAGCCACTCCCGAAAATCCAGTGGAATCTAAGACTCCGGCAATGGTTCCCGCAACGTGGGTTCCATGGCCAATTGTATCTTTGTAGGGATAACCATCCTGGTCGTCACCTACAAAGTCTTTTCCCAATTCTAAATTTGGTCTTAAGGAAGGGTGATCTCTATCAATTCCCGTGTCCAAAATTAAAACTCTTGCACCCGCTCCTCCCATGGATTCATTCCAGGCTTCGGGAGCTTTGACAGCCAATATCCCCCACGGGGTCATTGAAAAAAAAGAACTGATTTTCTGACTTAAAGGTAAGGCTATTTTTTTAAAATTTCTTACAAGAAAGGGTAAGGGTCGGATCACCTCGGTATCGATCAATAGAACATTTTTATTTTTTCTTAATTCCAAAATTTCTGTATCTTCAAGTTGATCAACAATTAATGAATTTAAACGACTCAATGTTTTTTTAATTTGGGAAACTTTTATCTGATTTCCTAACGACTGAACTAACTTGTCTGCTTGATTTCTTTGTTCAACTTGATTCTTGCTTATCAAATTTTGAGTTAGGCCAAAAGTAACTACTTCCTTTCTAGCTGACTCTTTCATAAAGATAATGACTCGTTTAGCTTCAGAATTCAGGACTAACAGAGTGACTGCAAAAAATAGAAACTTTCGTTTAAAAATTAAAAACATTGGACCCCTCTTCCTTGAGTTATCCCTATTTCAAAGAACTTATATTTTAATAGCAACGAAAAAATTTTATCGTTAAATATAAATTATTTTTATATCCTTTGGAATCAGGTCAATAAAATATATAATTTAAAGAAAACTTGTCAGTTACGTTAATTCTTGAGGCGGAAGTATGTTGAATAAATTAGTTCATGTTGTCGCGATTTGCAGCGATAAAATTATCAAACTAATTACCCACTTTGATTTTCCAATGAAAATTGAAGATTTAGACCATAGTCTGGCTTCGAAAAAGTTTTTACTGGCTGCGACCTGGCACAATTAAAACACCACCAAAAATCAAAATGGAAATCTGATCCTTGGGATTAGCGGTGCCGAAAATATTAACATGCCTGAAATAGGCGGATTAGATGCTATCTTTCAGCTCAAAGAGATTTTCAAAAAAACTAAGCTGCTTTCAATTTTTTCAATCCATCAGAAATTAATAACCTCATCAAAACTTGGTAGGGAATTCCTTTACTAGCTGCAATTTCTTTTAGTTCACGAAGCATTTCTTCTTCTAAGGCGATGCTAGTTGGTTTGCGACGAGCGCCTTTTAGGCGACTAAGTCCGGCTAGAACTTCTTTAGTGTCAAATTGAATGCGATCATAAATTTTTAATCGTCTTACTGATTTCTTCATACAAAGTCCTTTCTTTTTTGCTGGCAGCGCGACCACTGATTGGACGAACACGACCATCTCGTAATGTAAAAACAACAGATAACATTCGACCCATTTTTGTTGGACCAATTAAGCAAAGACGCTCTTCTTCTACGGAAGGTGAAATTTGTCTGCCTAAAGGAACAGCCATTTTCATTTCAAAAACAGATTCAATTTCATCTAAATCCACATCATGCTTTTTTAAACTTTTTTGACTATTACCAGCGTCCCATTCGAATTCAAAACGTTACCTTGCTGATACCAATAAGCGAGCCAAAGTAAAAATTTAAACTGAGCCATATCTTATAAAATCCTTACTGGTCAACAAACACTATAACAACACTATAGTACACTATACTAAAAGTCAATACTAATATACTCAGACTCACGACTTGCCAATACGCTACTGACCTTGAATCAGCAGCAATTGGTATTCATTATCAATTTGATCTGATGAGTCCCCTCATCATCAACTAAGGGAACTTCTACAGATGGCAATGTTTTTCCATCCAGCTTCAAAATATGACTAGCCACTTTCTCCTCATTTAATTGTGGCAATTGTTGAATCACCTCAATTTCATAAATGGTTTTTCCATGTTGATAGCGGAGTTCAAATCCCTTCCAGGATTTCGGCAGGCACGGATGAAGCCGCAGTTTCTGACCACGCAATTCAAATCCAAGCAAGGACTCTAGCCCTGCACGGTACATCCAACTTGCAGAGCCGGTGTACCAAGTCCAACCACCTCTCCCCGTATGGGGTGATTGGCCATAAACATCAGCGGCTATCACATAGGGTTCCACTTTGTATTTATTTAAACCCACTAAATTAGCTGCATGGTTGATGGGATTAATCAGAGCAAATAATTCAACAGCCTTGTCAGCTTCGCCTAAGGCCGCAAAGGCCATCAAGGTCCAAATCGCCGCATGGGTGTATTGTCCTCCATTTTCGCGAACACCTGGAACATAACCTTTGATATACCCAGGATCGATGATTCCTTTATCAAAGGGCGGATCGAAAAGTTGTATTAAAGAATCTTCTTTCCGTATCAGATATTTTTCAACCGCCTTCATCGCCTGCGCGCTTCTTTCTAAATTTCCAGCGCCTGAAAGAACGGACCAAGACTGAGCAATGGAATCAATACGACACTCCTCATTCTTTTGACTTCCCAGAGGTGTCCCATCATCAAAAAAAGCCCGAAGATACCAATCTCCATCCCATGCATTCTCCTCAAGAGCTATAGATAATTTATTTCTATGTTCTTGATAAATAAAGGCCCGCTCAAACTCCTTGGCAGATTCTGCCAAAGGAATAAACTGTTCCAATGTTTTATTTAAAAACCAGGCCACCCAAACACTTTCACCTTGCCCTTGATTTCCAACTCGGTTCATTCCATCATTCCAATCACCCGAACCCATCAAAGGCAATCCATGACGACCGACTTTTAAACTCAAATCCAAAGTTCTTGCACTGTGTTCATAAATCGTCGCTGAATGTATCGAAGTCGATGGTTGAGTGTAAGCATCGTCCTGTCCTGATTCCAATGGTGGAGCTTCAATAAAGGCCACTCTTTCTTCCAAAATACTGCGATCTCCGGTTGTGGCAACATAGAAACTAAGAACATAAGGTAGCCAAATGAGATCATCTGAAAAACGAGTCCTGACACCTCTGCCTGTGGGTGGGTGCCACCAATGCTGAACGTCCCCTTCCTTAAATTGGCGAGCCGAGGCGCGAAGAATCTGTTCACGTGCTATTTGCGGTTGGCTATAAACAAGAGCCATCACATCTTGGAGTTGATCACGAAATCCGTAGGCCCCTCCCGATTGATAAAAAGCAGACCTTGCCCACAGACGACAAGAGAGGGTCTGATATAGCAGCCATCGGTTCATCATGATGTCCATAGATAAATCGGGGGTCTTAATCTGGATCGTTCCTAAAACTTTGTCCCAGTGATTCTTCACCTTCTCTAAAGTTTCTTCAATAAGAATAGGTTGACGGTATTTCACCGCAAGTTCTTTTGCCTCCGTGTAACTAGCTCCATCCCCAAGTAAAAAGACTATTTCTCGTTCTTCCTGAGGCTCTAACTGGATTTGACTTCGAAAAGCGGCGCAAGGATCATAGCCAGCACCGGATCGTCCCGAAAGATCTTTATTCCTCATGGCCTCTGGCTTGGCAAGACTTCCATTTCTGCCAATAAATTCTTTTCGATCACATGTAAAACTGGATTCCTTTTCATTGGTCGCAGCAAAAACCACTCTGCCAGCAAATTCATTATTTGTTGGATTACGAGCAAATACCAATCCTCCAATGGGATCATTTTCAGTAATGACATAGGGAGCGGTGTTCCCTCGATAAAATCCCAGGACCCACTCTACATAATGAGTTACGGAAATATTTCTGGATTCTTCACCTCTATTTTTTACTTTAAGTCGGCTTATTTTTACGGGAGAATCCATGGCCACAAATACAGTTAACTCTTGATCTATCCCATGACTTGCGTGACGAAATTCCGTATACCCATGACCATGGGTAATTTTATATGGCTGATCGTCACGAATGGGTAAAGGTGTTGGTGTCCAAAACTCCCCACTGTCCTCATCTCTGAGATAGATAGCCTCACCCGCGGGATCACTGACAGGGTCATTGGACCAAGGAGTTAATCGATTTTCGCGGCTATTAACTGACCACGTGTAGCCCGCCCCTGACTCTGAAATAAGAAACCCAAAATCATGACTGTTAGCTATCACGTTGATCCAAGGAGCTGGCGTCCACTGATCCTTCTTCTTTAAAAATATAATATATTCATGCTGTTTTTTGGTAAAGCCTCCAAGTCCATTAAAAAATAAAAGTTCCTGTCGATCCTGATGTCGATCCTGGAACGGCGAGCTTGCGGAAATTTTATTAAATGATCTATTGCTGGCTCCTGCATCAACACTGGGCATGAGCCTTTCAGGACGCTCGCTCTCTATAGCTCGACGCTCAATTTGTTCGGTTAAAGTTCCCTTTTCGGCACTCAAGCTGACCCGAGCCACTGACTTGATAAGTAATAAATCCTCGGCCGTCATCAAATCAGAACGACGAATAAAAATACCACCTGGCTTGTCGATTAACGATTGAGCTCCACTCATGCGGATTTGCCTTTGCAACTCGTCTTGCAGGGACTGAATATAACTGGTGGTATGCTCATTTAAAATGACTAAATCAAATTGGACTCGTTTTAATCGAAGGTACTCATGGGCCCGCAATAATTCCCTAACCATTTCGATGTCCTTCTCATCACTAATACGAACTAAAAGGAGGGGGTGATCGCCACTGATCCCGTAGGCCCAAAGATTAGAAATAGGTTTGGTGTTTAAAGCCAGCACCCGAGAACGTGGTCGCAATGAAGGATCTGAGTATATAAGTCGAGCCGCCAATCGTTGAAAAGTATCTGCCATATCCAGACTCACATTAAGATGGCGCAATTGAACCCTGGCCCGAGTCCAAGCCAAATCAGCTTCTCGCGAAAAAATATGATAGTCATGATACTTGTCTGCCAAGCGCAATGCTTCTTCTCTGGTTGAAGCCATGCCTGTTGCAAAAATAATTCGAAGTGTTTCTCCGGGGGGAATGCGAACGACTTGCCTTAAAGAAAAAATGGGATCCAGCACCGCACCGACGGTCTGCGAAAGCGGCCGATCCTCACTCATCGCAAAAGGCGCAGAAAGATCATGACCTCTTCCAACAAAACGAGATCGATCGGTTTCATATTGTAATGGACCAATCGCCTCACCCTCTGTTACCAAAACATGAAACCCCCAAATAGAAGTTTGGTTCTCCGATCTCTTTCTTCTGGTAGCTATTAAAGCCCCTTCTTCAGAAGCAAATTCAGTCTGAACGAATAAATTACTAAAACTAGGATGAGCGATATCGTCTGCTGACTTAGCAAGAACCACTTCCATAAAACTTGTCACTTCATACTCACAAGCCCGGCTTGAGTTATGACTCAATGAAATCCTACGAAGTTCCACATTGTCTTCGGGAGAGATAATTATTTCCGAATGAGTTGTTGTTTTGATTCCTTGCTCTTTGTCTTCACGCCAAAATTCAGCTTTATCTTCGGTAAAGGTGACCTCATAACTTTGAGGTTTCATTCCTATGGGCAAATAGGTGGCCGACCATATTTTTCCCGAGGACCGCTCGCGGATATAAAAATATTGTCCCCAATGATCTTTCGTCACATCCTCTCGCCAACGGTTAACGGCAAGACCATCACAGATCGAAAATCCCGAACCGGCTGAAGTGATCATCACTGAGTAGTTTCCATTGGATAGCAACTGAGTTCGCGGCGTTGAAAGATGAACATCCGTGTACTGACGAGGCTTTTCATTTACGGAGTAAAGAAAAAATCCTTTAGTGGCACTGACTTCTTCAGCCCGCGGGCGAGTCAAAGCCACATCTTGAGGTACTTTTTCTTGAAGTAAAAGTTGTGTCGCTTGAACCAAGGGTTCCGAGTGAAATCGCACCTGCATGATGTTTTGATTCAACAAATTATTCATCGCCACGAGGCTCATCCCTTGGTGATGAGCCATAAAAGATTTTAGAATCACATGCTTTTTATTCTTGGGAAGTCTTTCAGAAGTGTAATCAATGGATTCAAAAAAACCGAATCGGGAAAAGGCCCCCATATGTTCTAAGCGTTGCAAATTGCTTAAGGCCTGCCAGGGGTCAATCATTGCCGCCAACATCGTTGAGTAGGGCGATATCACCAGATCATCACTCAATCCTCGTTTTAAACCAAAACCAGGAATCCCAAAAGGAGCGTATTGATAATTTAATTGCAGATCTCGAGTGTTATATCCCGCCTCAGAGACCCCCCAAGGAACCCCTTGCTCTTGCCCATATTGAATTTGTCTCTCGACAACGGAATCGTAGGTTTGATCTAACAAGGTACCTTCATAACGACGCATGACCAGTAAGGGCATTAGATACTCAAACATCGTCGCCGTCCAAGCCACCAAGGCTCGATTCCCTTGAACTGCGGTCATTTGCCGCCCCAAACGGTGCCAATGTTCCTGAGGCACATCCCCCTTCGCAATAGCAACAAAACTAGCCAGCCGAGATTCCGATGCCAGAAGATCATAGTAAGAATTATCTTTTCGACTGTTGGCTACATCATAACCAATTGAAAATATTTTTCGACGATCATCAAATAAAAATCGAAAGTCCATTTTATGAACGAGCTCATCACAAATATCCATCAAGGATTCCAACCTCCATAAAAGCTTGGTACCCGAAAAATCAATCTGTATTTCTCTAAGAATATCCCGTTCAAATTCATGAGCCTGATTCAGCAGGGCCTTCATCCAAAAACGAGCTTCCACTGACTTTTCAGAAGCCCCTTCCATCGCTAAGGTATTTAAAATATCTTCAGCCTCTATGAGCTTTTCAAACAAAATCACCATAAAAGTGTTTTTCTCTTCAGGACTGGTGATTTGACAACTTTCTGTATACTTCGAAATAGAGTCGATAGATTCTTGCATCAAACTCATGGTGATAGTGCCAGAACTTAAACTTGAAATTTTAAGCAGATCCACTTCCTCTTTGAGGATAAAGAGGGAATCACGAAAACCACTCAGCTTTAGAGGCTGTGGTTTAAGTTGAATGCCCGCAAGAACTTGTTTTAAGGTCAACAAATGCCCTGCCAAATTACCACTATCCACCGTTGATATATACTCCGGTTTTAAGGGCTCCAAAGTGATCGTGTCATACCAATTAAAGAAATGGCCATGAAAGCGCTTCATTTTCTGAAGGGTATTCAAGGTTTTTTCCAAAGACTCGACAAATTGAATCAGCCCGAGATATCCCAAATCAAACGCCGAAGCGGTGGAAAGTAATTGCAAACCCACATTTGTAGGTGAGGTCCTGTGGGCCAGCACGGGAAATGGGTCTTCTTGAAAGTTATCTGGAGCCAACCAATTATCTTTTTCTCCAACAAAAGTTTCGAAGAAGTGCCAAGTCCTGCGAGCATAAAGACGATAACTTTGAATTTCCTGAGCCCCTAAGGGAACCCTTTTCAGTCGGCGTTTGGTTCCCAAGAATTCTTGAATCAGGGGACCAGATATCCACGCCAATAAAAAAGGTGAAGCGACCCAAAAAGATTCCAAGCGAAAATAAGCTAACCCAAAGGCTAAAAGAAACCCCGTCAGAGGACCCGCCTTTGTCTTCCAACTGATGACCATTGCTCTTTTAGATGGATTAGATGGATCCAACTTCTCAGCCTTCTCGGCCTTTTCAGACTGTTCTGACTGAGCAAATGTGACCCATTCCAATAACTTTCTTTTTGAAATTAATTTTCGGTAAAGGGTTCGGGTTATGGCATCCAACTGATTCCAAGCTTGGGGCGCCAAAAATACAAATAGCAAAGTCATTTGCCCTATCTGAATCTTTGTCTCAGCCCAAACATTTGCAAAATGTCCACGCCACTGAATCCCCCTACGATGAAAAATAAGACTGTTCGTCAAAGACGCCACAGCCGGAAATAGTGCCATCATCACCACAAGAAGAGTCCAAAATAAAGGGGTGCCAGGAAGAACTGTCCACCCCAGAAAAAGCCATAAAGTCATGGCTGGCTGAACAAGACTTCGACGAAGATTATCAAAAATCTTCCAACGGGATATCCAGGGTAAACAGTTGGTGACATACTTTCCTTGTTCTGTAGGCACCCAGGGTAAAATCCATGGAGCAATTTGCCAATCGCCTCTGGTCCAGCGATGCTGACGTTTAGCAAAGATATCGTAGGTCGAAGGGTAATCATCAAAAAATTCGATATCAGTCACCAATGCTGAACGAGCAAAGGAACCCTCAAATAGATCATGACTTAAAATTGCATTTTCTGGAGCCCGATTTGCTAAAGCAGCCTCAAAGGCATCCACCACATAAAGCCCCTTGCCTGTATAGCTCCCCTCCGAAAATAAATCTTGATAAACATCGGAAACCGAAGTGGTGTAGGGATCTAGGCCCTTACTTCCAGAATAAAGATGAGCAAAATGAGTTCGCATTGCACTTGTTAACGCCACACTGATTCGAGGCTGTAAAATACCATAGCCCTTGGTAACCAAAGAGAGCTGTGGGTCCAATTGTGGTCGATTTAATGGATGCAAGATTGTCCCAATCAACTTATGAGCCGCTTCCCGAGGCAGCTGCGTGTCTGAATCCAAGGTAATCACGTATTGAATTTGTCGAAGCAGATCTTCGGGGGCTGTGACCAAAACATAACTTGTTGATTTTCCCTGCTCAGGTCGCAGTAGGCGATTAAACTCTAACAGCTTTCCCCGTTTCCTTTCCCAACCAATCCATTTCCCCTCCGAGGGGTTCCACAAACGCCGGCGATGAAATAGATAGAATCGACTTTCAGAATTTATCGCATAGCGAGCATTTAAATCCTTAATTCCTTCTTCTGCCGTACTTAAAAGTAAATGATCCTGAGGCATGGTTTCCGTCGGTGCATCCGAAAAATCTCCTAAAAGAGCAAAATAAATGCAAGGATCTTGATTGGCTAAATAATGAATTTGCAATCTCTGCAAAAGTTCTTCAACACCCCTCACGCTTGTAAAAAGTGTCGGAATGACCACCATGGTTTTCGCCTCATTAGGGATTCCCTTGGACGTATCCATTTTGGGTAAATGTTTGGGCTGAATAAAAAAAGTGATATAGTAATTCAATAAACTCAAAGCCAATTCACTGGCTGGCACTAAAGCAAGAAGAGAAATTAAAATGCACGCTAAAAAATCCTCCCCTTGAGCCAATACATACATCATCACGGGAAAAAGCAAACAGGCTGTTATAAACCCTAAAAAACCAAGATATAAAGGTGTTGGATGCGCCAATAAAAACCGATACAGTCTTTCTAAAAATCGAGGTCGGTAGGAAAAATGCTTTTCAACTTCCTTTACCCCCTCACCTATCAAGTAGTAGCCCACATGGGAGCGGGGGTTAGGCCAATGGCTCAACTTTTCATTCTCAGCCAACTCGATGACATATTTGGCGATTTCTAGTTCTCCACCGCTGGAGGCCTTAGCGATTCGTTCGATGGCGTGGCGGTTGGCATCCCGAGTGGCGAAATCCATTTTAAGATACACCTGCGCGGGGTCTCTAGATAAAATGGGATCAACCAAACTCACACTTTCAAAAAAATCACGCCAATCCAGGGCTGATAACAATCGCATGCTTGAAATAATATTTCCAACCGTCACCTGAGCGGCCGCCTGCTGAAGATGCTCTAGCTGAATTACCTGTTGTGTGCTCGTTGATCTGAGGCTCAGTTGATTTTCTAACCAATCCAATGCCGGTGCAATGTTAGGATCCTGATCCCGCAAGCGTTGGACTAATTGGACAATGAAAGCTCGATCGAAGTGACCTTCGCTCTTGGCCCTCTCAAACTCTTGAGAAAGCCTATTTACGAGGTCTTGGGGTTGTGCTTGCGGCAACGCTGCCAATGCCAATAGCTGATCCGCAAAAACATCAGCCTTTTGACGATTTTTTCGACCATTGACTATTCGCAAAGCCAAAGGGGTAAGTCGATCCAAGAGTGCAATCCTTAAGGTGATAGGAACCGCCCAAAGTTCGCCAATACTCAAAGGAGCCACTTTTTGAAAGGACTGGATAAACCGTCTTAGATTTTCTCCATCCAGGCGGCTATCGGTATGAGCAATGATTGCCATTGCCATCGCATAAACCCGCGGGTAACCCTTCAGCTCACCCGTTTCCAATTTAGGAAGCTCATAATAATAATTTCGTGGTAGATCTTGTTCAATCTCGCGCAACTGATCTTCGATAATATAATAATTATCTACAAACCATTCCGCCGCTGGCGATACGACCTGTTTGTCCTTGATCGTCTGAGCCGTCAAAGAATACACCTGCAGTAGCTTCCGTTTACTTTCTTTAAGTTTTGGAAAAAGAGAGCGTCCCCTTTGGGGGACTTTTGTTGTTTGAAGTTCATTAGCTAAATGAATGGCATACTGTTCGAGTCGCTCGACGCTAAAGATTTCTTCATGAATTAAATCCTCATTCAAAAGATCAGTAGAACGCCGTAATATTCTCAAAAAATCTGTATAGATTCTACTGGGGGAAGCTTTCATGTCATAGGTCTTTCTGTGTTTAAAGAGATGAGCTGAGTATAGGGTTAATAGTATTTATAACAACTATTTTTATTATACTTCGATCCAGGAAGTCCAGCAGCTTCTGGTGAATTCACATGCCCTAGGGCATCGATTACCTTATTGTAAAAAGGAAGAAGGGATCTTTGACTCTCATTCGATGAATCCAGTGGTCTACCACTTCGCATCACTGCTTGCATCATTGTTAACTCAGCTACCGTCATCGGCAGCTTGATACCATCCAAAGACATCTTTTTTCGTAAAAAATCGCCCCACATAAATTCAAGGAAGGGAATAGAAACTTTGTCGTAACCACCAAAATCTCTAAAATAGTACGCAAAACTTCGGAAAGGATCATCTTGCAAATCTACGATTCTTTTAGGAAGGTCTTTAGGATCGATTGCTGATCCGTCTTGTTTCTTTAGGTAAACGAAATTATTTTCCTTCATTTGTTGCCAAAACTCATCCATTTTTTGATCTTCTGTTTGGTCTGTTGTTTGATCTACAGGATTCCTTGATTTCTTTTCTTGGCCTGACTTGGACCGATCTGATTTGTCCTTTGATTTAGAATTGTCTTTGACTAATTTAACACTCTTTTTTTTCCCATTTTCATATTGTGATAAATCCCAAACCTCAACATAAGTTTTTCTAACCTTCATTTCCAACAAAGCAGTACACAAATGATGATGATCGACAAGATAGTAATTACCACTTGGTGCTAAAATCACAGGTACTGGATGTTTTTTTAGATAATCATCCAACTGCTCTGTGTTCAATTGAGTTAACATATCTCTTTTAACCGCCACCGCAGCCACTCCCACGCTTGATTGAGTTGGAAGCAACTGCATAATTTCCATCTTTTGCAATTCAAAATCACTCTTCGAATAACTCGCGATACTTATTTTAATAAATACGAGACAAATAATAAGCCAATTCATTTGCGATCCTTCGGTTGTGTAAACAGTAAAGAAAATGGCTCGGTCACCAATCCAATCCAATACAATTCAATGAACAGTTGACAGCGCCAGTTAACAGTGCCATTTAAAATAACTAACTATAAAACATTCCTTTGCCATTCCTGGGCCATCCCTATAAGAGAAAAGTCCTAAGTCTGATTAACTTAAAAGAGATTGAATTGGGAACTTTCTAAAATTAGTGGGAAATATGTGGAAAACTAGGTTTAGATAATTTCAACTTTTACTTAAAGTAAGACTTTAAGTTTTAACAGGTCCAGATTTCAATTTAATTCCAAAGTATAA
>JAFLCC010000015.1 GCA_017302835.1 Deltaproteobacteria bacterium
TACTTTGGAATTAAATTGAAATCTGGACCTGTTAAAACTTAAAGTCTTACTTTAAGTAAAAGTTGAAATTATCTAAACCTAGTTTTCCACATATTTCCCACTAATTTTAGAAAGTTCCTAAGAAACCCAAAGATCAGTCTTCGCAAAATAAGTGCCTTGGTTCCCGAAAATTTCCGCGGCCAAATGGCCCCTTTGTTTTCAATAAAGAAAAAAAAGGGGCTATTCGATTTCCGCTTCACTGCTTTTTTACAGGCGCGGTTTAAGTCTCTAGCTCTGAGTATTCATATTATTTATACCAGGCACTGAGTCCTTTTTTTTGTATGACGGTGATTGCCGTTCGCCTTTGGTCTCATCAGTTGAAGAAATATCGCTTGCACCAGAACGTTCCAGGCATTTTTTTGCTTTTGTTACATCTTCATCGGAATCGGTGTGAACCGAAAGTAATATTCCACCATTCTTGACAAAACCTTCGTATCGTTTTGCTTCGTATTCAGGAATGCCCAGTCCAATGAGTGCTCCTGCCACACCACCTACGGTTCCGCCTATGCCTACTCCCGCAAGAGCTGCCATAATCGGACCGGCTGCAATGAACGGACCCACTCCAGGGATGGCCAGGGCCCCGATTCCGACAAGCAAACCAAGCGCACCGCCGATCACAGCACCTGACCCAGCTCCAGTGGCCGCACCTTCAGGGGCTTTGGTTCCTTTGGAATGCGCAAAGTCCCGAGACCCAGCGCTTTCTGGCATAAGCACAGAAATATTTGATGCTAAAAAGTCATCGACTTTTAAATCTTCCACCGCTTGTTCCACTTGATACCTTGATTTAAAAATTCCAAGCACGGATTTTTTTTTACTGTTCATAGAACCTCCCATTGTATTAGTTGTTTATTGTTTATTCCGATACAATTGCAATTAATACCATGCCAACTTCGTTGTACTTTTTCATAAAACTCCTACGTATGTTAATTAAAAAATCATTGCTAGTTGATCTTAAAAAAATTCTTCGCTTTATCTGGAACTGTTGTAGCCTTAGTACCAATATTTTATAGCTCCGCTTAACGTCATCGTATCTACTTCACTATCAGATATGATGGCGTATTTCATGCTGGCGCCCAGTGAAAAGTAGTTCTCTCGTTCCTCTTTTATCGGAATGTCAAAGCCGATTAGTGGGGCAAGCGCCATCGACGTACCACCTGGCTTAAAAACCGCACCTAGGCCCAAGCCGACGAAACTGTTTTTCAATACAACTGTTGTTCCGCCAAAGTTGTAATTGCCTTTTGCCCAAAATGTATTTCTGTCGCTTGCTCCTTTGCCAGAGTTGATGCCTGAATGGTTAAACTCAACTGCTAAACCAAATGGAATGTAAGGTTGGTAACCCACTTCGATCCCAGCTTCTGTGGCTGTTATGCCGGTCGATTCAGGCTGGGCCGCACCTATCAATAGGCCAAAATGAGGCTTCCACTCGGTGGAAATTGCTACTGGCCGGGGTTTCACCATCATCGTATTTTTTTGCGCCAAAACTGGGAGCGCACACGCAATCACAAGTAGGGGGACGCATACTAACGAAAATATTCTCTGTTTCATAAAGTACCTTTCATCATTGTTAAATCATCATTGTTAAATGATCACTATTTAAAATCTCGTCACTAATCGATTTAAATTTTTCATCAGAAACCTGATTCCGTTTCAAAGGGCGCTCGTTCTTAATCTCCCTTTGTAGGTTAGCGTTTATATTCTATAAGCGCTAACCAATGAACGTGTTATAGTTCAACAGGAAAGCTCAAGCTTAAAGCGTAGCCGCGATTTTTAGCGTCAACAGCACTTACTTTATTTAGTGAGTAGGAACCCAATGATTGAATTTCTGTAGAATTGTAGGAAATATCTTGGTATTCCAAATTTATACCCACGGATGAAACAAATACACCGGCACCGACTCTCAATCCTGAAGCTTCCTTAAATTTTAAATCTAAGTCGCGATAGCCAGCATTAGGATCGTTTTCACCAACAATCACATAACCTGCTAACAATCGAACACCGTAATAGGGGGTTTGTATAGTGATCATAGGAGCGATATCGTATGCTTTTGAATCCGCCTGCTGATAAAAGGAATCATTGGCCTGAATTTTTGAATACCGAGCATCTATGCCCAAAAGAACCATCTCATTAAAGTGACCACCGAAGCGTAATCCCACACCGTAGCCTCGAGATGTGCCCGTGGTATCATTAGTAATAAAAGGCAGTTGCGAGGTTTTAATGGAGGTTTCTTCCTGTGTCGTCAAGATCATTGGCTCTATATAGAAACCACCTCTCGAAAGAGTTCGAGCATTTAATGCATTGCTTGAAGCGGCATTATAATTATCCGTTGCTGGCGTCGGCGGTTGCGAAGAGCCCTCTGTTTGTGCTGGCAATCCTTCGTTTCGCTCATTAGGATAGGTTGTTTGGGCTGTCGCGAATGCGGATATCAGCACGAGGCACGTCGTAAAAATTGATTTATTCATTAGATACTCTCTTTCAATGGTTTATTTTTTATTTTGCATAAATAGGCTTTATATCTTGGTTCATAGAATTTCTAATTTAGAAATTCTTAGTTTTTGTCGCCGTATCCTTAACTTGGTCTTTATTTCCCGTTCATAATATCTTTATTCATAGTTACTCCTTTTTTGTAGTTATATGAAGAATGATAAAGCAAGATGGAGACCGCACCTGGTCTCCAAGAAGGCACTTCCATAAGCTGGTTGCGGGGTAAATTGGGACTTTGTAAGCCTTTGAGGGAAAATTTCCCCCAATTTATTACTTAGAAAGATTTTTTGCTCTTGGCGTTAGCAGACTCTGAACTCGGGTTGGAAGCTTTAGATAATTTAACGATCACTTACGGTTTTCAATTTGGGTTTTCCAAAAAAAATATTCAGAATATTTGATTGAGTTTTCCATGCGACTAAGTTCATTTGCAAGTTGCAGATGGGGGTGGGATAGGAAAGCACTTTTTCGTCTTTCTCCTTTTCTTTGGAAGAGCTCTCTATTTGTTAGAGCATTCATGAAGCTAAGGGTTTTTAAAAAATAAGTGGTTTCCAGTTTGAAAACACCCAATTCTTCTTTCATAAACTTAGCCAACTTGGGATGTTCTTCTAGATCTTTAAACTCCAATGAACTTAATTCTGGATGAGCTTTAATAAAGGCAAAAATTATGGAAGAAAAAATATCTATAGGTTCAGAATAATTAGAAATGAAAGAACGAGAAAGATGAAGATAATAGGAAAAGGTTTCAATCGCTTCAGATTGATGAAAGAGTTCATTTAAAGAGGGCAGTATGTATTTTAAAATTTCTAAATCATACATTTCAATAAAGACCAAATTTGCAAAATTAAGTTTTAAAATTTTTAAATACTCTTCTCTTTTCCTTGGCAAAATAGCTAAGTTTAAACTGTCTGCATTTTTAATAATTGCTTTTCTGAATTCTGGATCTAAAGAGAAATTTAATTTATGAGACAGCCTCAGGCCTCGAAGAATACGAATGGGATCTTCGAGGATTCTAACGTCAGGCTCGCCAATGAATTTAATCACTCTCTTAGCTAAATCAGCAAGTCCATCACAATAATCTATCAATTCATTCTTGATAGGGTCAAAAAATAGGGCGTTGATAGTGAAGTCTCTCCTTTGGGAGTCTTCTTCTTGATTTCCATAATAATTATCGCCTTCGATCGCATCTGCTGATTCGGTGTCATCATCAATACCTTTACTGCGTCTAAAGGTTGAAATTTCGTATTGGTGAATCCCTCTTTTTACTAGAACGAGTTTAAATCTTCTGCCGATTAAGTAAGAATGAGAAATAAGCCTCTTAACCTCTTCGGGTTTGGCAGAGGTGGCGATATCAAAATCTTTTGGTTCGTGATCGATGAGAATGTCTCTTACGCAGCCGCCAACCAAATATGCAAGATGTCCTTTTTTTTGAAGAATATCAACTATTTGCATAGCCTTTGGGTCAATGAGATTTATTTTTAACTTTGAACGCATAAGATATAACCTATAATTGAAATATTCTCTATTTTCAATGCAAAGTCTTTATTTTATAAAAAAATATTTTTTAGCAAGCTCAGTATTTAGATTGATTATCAATTTGAAAATATCGTGTTTAGACAGATTGACTCTAGGTTCTTACCACGGATAATTTGATTCTATGAAAAAAATAAAATTTTTATCTTTCGGGTCTTTTCATCGATCATTTCGCGGTTCAAGTCGGGGATCAATTCATCGATCATTTAGCGGATCTTCTCATTGGTTTCCTAGGGTTATTTATATATCATTTATTTTCTTTTTTACTCTGTCAGCTCCTGCCGAAAAAATAGAAAATGAGATTCGGTCTTTGTTGGCAAAACAAACCAAGCAGTATTCTTTTTCTTTGCGCGGGATGGATGGTCAAGAGTTGATCCATATCAATGGGGATAAGGCCTTGGCGCCAGCAAGTATTGCTAAAACCGTATCGACAGGTTGTAGCTTAAATGCTTTAGGACCTCAGTATCAATTTGAAACTTTATTTGGATATCGTGGTAAACTAGAGGGAGACACTCTAAAGGGTGATTTAATTATTCACGGAGGTGGCGATCCCAGCCTTGTCATTGAGGACTTGCGCGAAGTTATTGAAAAAATTCGCTACGTCCACGGAATTAAAAAAATCCAAGGAGATTTGATTTTTGATGTTAGTTACTTCGGAGTTCCCTTTCTAAAAATGGCAGAGGGTTTTGAGGGGGATAACGGAAGATCCTTTGCCGCCGACCTGACAGCGGTGTCGATGAATCAGAATTCCTTTTCTTTTTGGGTAACGGCAGATCATCGTAATAATTTAAAAACTCGTGCTGTGACTTTGCCTGCACAAGTTCTCAATTTGGAAGTGATTAATCAAACCAAAGTAGGCAGTGGAAACTCCATTGCGGTCAGTTACGATCCCAACAAACAAAAAGCGACTCTCTCTGGACAAATTCGTTCAGATTCTGAGCCCAAAGGGATATACCGTTCTGTGGAGGACTCTTATGAGTACTATACCAAGTTAATACATCGGCTGTGGTTGGACACGGGAGGAGAGTGGGCAAAAATTAAGTTTGTTATCGAAACAAAATCAATTAAAAGCACTTTACTTTGGAAAAATAGCTCCAAACCTTTGGCTAAAATTTTGATGGATATTAACAAGTTATCTTTAAATTTAGGTGCCGAGATGACTTTCTTAGCGGCTGGAATTGCCGACGGCAATCAACCTGCAACCTATGAAAAATCAATGGTCTTACTAAAATCTTGCTTGAAAGATTTTTCTATTGATCCCAATGGAATTATTTTAACTAATGCTTCTGGCTTATCCAGAGAAGCTCTCATCAAGACCTCGGCGTTAACTCAGTTTATTTATCGAATGCAAAAAAGTCCTTATGCTCCTGAGTATTTATCTAGTTTTTCCTTATTAGGAATAGATGGAACAGCTAAATCCAGATTGCTTCCCTTTGCAGGTAGGGCACGAGTCAAAACAGGAAGCCTGCGTGGAGTTCGTTCTATCACCGGAGTTTTGACTTCAAAAAAACAAGAGCCCCTCACCTTTGCTTTGATTTTAAATGGGGTTGAATCCAACGATGGGGAAACTAAAAAAACAGAGGACTTGATATTAGAAAAAATCCTTCAAACGTATTAGACCCTATTAGATCCTATTAGAATCTATTTGAACCTATTTGAAGAGCCTTAAGACTTTCCAAACAGGTTCTAAAAACACAATCTAATTTATAGACAGGAATTGTTTTTTCTTGCTATAGACGAGAAATGTCTTTTCTTCAAAATATAAATTATCGCCTTACGGGGAAAGAAGACTCTCCTAAAATTGTTTTTCTTCATGGTTTGATGGGATTTTTAAATAATTGGGGAAGAATCACGAAAGATTTAAACTCTAAATATCATTGCCTAGTTTTTGATCAGCGTGGCCACGGAAAATCTTTCAAACCTGATTCAGGTTATCAACCAGAAAACTATGCAAGTGATTTGTTACAAATATTAGACGAGTTAGGTTGGGAAAAAATCATTCTCGTTGGCCATTCTATGGGGGGAAGAAATGCCCTTTGTTTTGCAAATCGACACCCAGAAAGAATTGAAAAATTAGTCATTGTGGATATAAGTCCAGAGTCCCATAAGGCCGTAGGACGCTATTTTCAGACAATGTTAGATGCCATTCCGACTCCGTTTCGCAGCTTAGAAAACGCAAAGTCATTCTTTCAGCAGGACTTTAGTCAACTTATAAAAATAAATGAAGACCTCAAAATGTTAGTCCCCTTCTTAATGGCAAATCTTGAAATTAAACCAGAGGGTGTTGTGGATTGGAAATTTTCGAAAAAAGCCATTTTAGAATCGGCCCAGTTTGCACCAACGGAAGGTATTTGGAGTTGGTTTTCGCAGTTAACCATGCCCTGCTTATTTGTTCGAGGAGCTAAATCTAAAGATCTTTCTCAAGATATTTTCAAAAAAGTCATTGAATCTAATAAAAATATAATTGGCGTTGAGGTGTCTGACGCGGGACATTGGGTCCACTCAGAGCAACCAGAATTATTTTTGAATGAATTGAAAAATTTTATTGGCTATAATACTTATTGATTCTACAAGTAAATAAATCTTTGTATTGGAGTTTCGTTGGATTTCGTTGAGTTTAATTTATCCCCCATTTTATTAGAAAATATTTTATCCTTAGGCTACAAAACGCCTACCCCCATCCAGGACCAGGCCATCCCACCATTGCTGACGGGTCAAGATCTCGCTGGGCTGGCGCAAACAGGGACGGGAAAAACAGCCGCCTTTTTGATTCCTCTGATTGAACGTATTTTAAGAACCGAACAATCCATTCAAAATCCAGAAGCTGAAAAGATAACGGAAAGGGTGATCAAAGATTGGAAGCCCAACCAATTTTTTCTTGTTTTATTGCCAACTCGGGAACTTGCTGAGCAGGTTTTAGAAAATTTTAATTCGCTAGCTAAAAATCTTCCATTGAAGGCCGTTTCTATTTATGGCGGAACCGGTTATGAAAAACAAATTGATGCTTTAAAAAAGGGAGTTCAATTTATTTTTGCCACACCTGGAAGATTAATTGATTTGTATAAGGATCACTTAGTTGATTTGAAGTTGGTTCGAGGGATTGTTTTTGACGAGGCTGATCGGATGTTTGATATGGGATTTAAGGACGATATGAAATTCATCCTTCAGCGAATTCCTAATGACAGACAATTTCTTGTTTTTAGTGCGACCCTCAATTTAGAAGTTTTAAATACAGCCTATCAGTTTGGATCAAATCCCGTAGAGATAAATATTTCTCGAGATAAAACTTCTGCAGAAAATGTGAAAGATTATTTATTTCATGTCGGAGATGGCGAGAAGCCACAACATCTCATTTCACTAATAAAAAAATATAAACCCAAACAAGCTATTGTTTTTACAAACTTTAAACACAATGTGGAAAGAGTCGCTCAGTTTTTAAGTCAAAATCAACTTCCCGCCATTGCAATTTCAAGCTTGTTAACACAAGCTCAACGAACGAAGGTCATTTCTCAGTTTAAGGAGACTAATGATTTAAATATCATGGTCGCTACGGACATTGCGGCGCGAGGACTTGATATTCAAGGTGTAGATCTGGTCATCAACTACGAGCTTCCCAATGACTGCGAAACCTATGTGCATCGAATTGGCAGAACCGGTCGGGCCAATGCCCTAGGAACCGCCTTGAGCCTTTGTAGCGACAAAGATGTGGAATCTCTTTATCGTATCGAGGAATTTCTGAAACGAAAAGTTGAGAATCAGTATTTAGATGACAGTGAACTCGTGAAGGATTTTAAAGAATTCAGAGATGTAAGATCAAATCAGTTTGATAAAAAAACTTCTTATTCCGATAGCCGTCGTAAATCTTTTGATAGAAATGATCAAGGGCGTGGAGGCAGGTCCAGACCTCCAAGAGAAAACCAAGACAACACAGGAAGAAAGTTTTCAAAACCATTTACAGATAAACCTTATGTGCCTCATGTGGGCCCTAAAAAACCAAATGTGGCTGCAAGCTCTGTTTCAAACAGCCAAGGTCCAGCGAAGGGACCTCATAGAAAGTACGAAAAACCAAAAACAGGATCTGCTTCTGAGGCAAGATCAGGCTCTTCTGTAAAGTCTATTCATAGATCTTATAAAGCAAAGTCGGGTGTACCGAATAAACAACACACCAACAAAAAAACCACTAGTCTTGGAGCTAAGGTTGTAGGTTTTTTCCAAAAGTTATTCAAAAGCACTTAATTTTCTTAATGTATCATTAGGTATCAACTGATTCGTCAATTTTCGTTGTGATATTAGGATTAATTGCTCATAGCCACCAAGAAAATATTTTTTTGATTTCCTTTTTTACCAATTCAATATCTTTCTCGCTAAGATGGCCTATTTTTTTTTCGATTATATCATCGTCGATTGTCGCAATTTTACTCACTCTAACTAAACTTGGATGAAGAAGAGAAGCTTTTTCCCAGTTCTTAAGCGCTACATCACCGTGGAGTTTTACCCCATCAACTTTTGAAGTTATCATCGCAATAATTAACAAATTTTGGGTTTTACCATATGAGATCTGATTCAAAACCAGAGCTGGTCTCTTTTTAGAGGTCTCTAAATTCGCAAACGGAAATTTGACTAAAACCACATCTCCTGGACTCATAATTTGTCATAATCCGAATCCAAAGGGTTATCCCATTCTTCGAAGGCCTTTTCACACATTTTTCCAAGAGCGCGTGTCTCAATTCGATGAGAGAAATAGGCTTCAATAGCCTTAACAAGGACATCTTTGATAGATGTTTCACTCACTTGAGCCTCTAGCTTCAAAAGCTTCAGCAACATAGGATCACCAAGGTCAGCAGTAATTCGTGTAGCGCCCATACATCCTCCTTTGACATTTTAGCACAATAACATAAATTAGCAAATATGTTTTTAAGTTCGATGTGATTTAAATCCTCGTTTTGAAAGTTAAGACTTGGCCTTTGACTAAGCTGAAAAGTCCGCGGCTGCCTTCCTCTATGGCATTCTTTGGAATTACAATCGAAAAAATGGGTCGTATTTGGAAGCATCCCAAAGCTTAGCGTCTGGTTGGCTTGACTTTGAACATCTTAACAAAATCTGCGATGAATATGAAATTGAAACTGGACCAATCCTTGCCAAAGGAAAGCTTAAAGAAGTTTTAGGTGATAAAGCTTCAACTTAATCCTTATTTGTAGAAGGTTTGTAGAAATTTAGGGGTTTGTAGAAGGTTGGATCCGATCTAACACTTCCGAAAAGGGGCTTCGACTTTATCGGACAATCAGAAATATTTGCACTTTTTCAATAAAATGGCTAGGTCGCCTTGGTTGCTGTTATTTCGCTTTTGTCTGGTCCCTGAAATTCAGCCTAGGTTAATTTAAATGCATTTTAATCATTGGTTTCTGGAATTCAGAGCGACATGGAAAAAAGTTAGATGCATTAAACAGATTCTCTTTTTGATACAAACCTAGGCATTAATTCTGCAATCCAATTTATAGAGCCATCAATGGAAGTTAAAGGCTCTTGCTTATAGGATTGTGTTAAATAAATTTAGACTACTGTAGGCAAAATTCGGCGCAATTTTATTAAAAAGGAGTCTCTATGCTAGGTCTACTATATTCCATCATCCTTCTGATATTTATCTGCTCTGCCTCTTTTGGCAACACGGTTTGTAATCTTAAGGTTGCCACGGGAATAGACTCTGATGTTTTTAGAATTTCGATGATCCATGTCTGTGATTTTTTAAAAAAAGCAGAAAAAAAACGACGAGAAATTTATCCGGACAGTCCTGTCCTATCTGTACTTTCTGGTGGTCCACTTTCTCAACTTAAAAATGAGGGTTATGAGGTTGTAATGGTTGTTGGACGCTCCGCTGATTTCGCTACCGATGGATCTGAAGATCAACGAAAGCGAGATGCCGAATTAGAAATTTTATCGGCGTTGAAACGTTTTGACCCAGCTCGCACTGTATTTATTTCCGGAGGTACAGCTTCTGGCGATATCGGACTTTTCCATGAATTGTCAGTAAAAAAGGGATTTCGCGTTGTAGGCGTTTCGGCCTTGGACGCGGCAAAATATCAACCGGCTTTAATGACCGACTTTTATGTTGAATTTGGAAAAGGATTTGGAACAGAATCTGAGACTGCAATCAGAAGCTCTACTGCCCTACTCATGTTGGGTGGCGGAAATCAGGCGGCTCGAGAGGCTATTCGAGCAGATTTATACAAAATTCCAGTGTACGTAGTTAACAATCCGCTTTTTAACGAAAAAAAAATGAAGAGCGCTGAAGTGACCCATGCACTTTCAGAAAGCAACTCGGCGCGATCGTTTCATAGTGCTGCAGAAGCTGCAGATGCAATGACTTTAAACCAGGCCAAATCCGTTATTCCGAGTCTTCCTGCCGGTTCTATCGATTTGAACCCTGAGGATTTAAAATCAATCTACAAAGATAAATTTTTCCTAGGGTTTAGTACCTGGGCTACAACTGAGGTACCCAAAGAAAGCGAAGAAAAATTTCGTGCGGCTGTAGAGGCTATTTTAAGGAATTTGGACCCGAGCAAAATGGTAATATTGACTGCCGGAACTATATACGGGGGTGAAGGTATTGTAGCTGAACTTGCTGCGAAAATAGGATTTGAAGTCATAGGCGCTCCAGTGAGTGAAAATATCAAACCGGAAATGTTTTCGAAAAACGTGAAAAAATTTGTTCTTACTGGAAGAACTTGGGAAACCAGAAATTCATTCTTTACAAGTCTTCTCGACGGACTAGTAGTATCTGGAAAATCTATCACTTTGACAGAACACTTGATGAGTTCAAAAAATGCCGGTAAACCTACATTCAACCTTAAGGGTTTTAACTCTGTTATGGATGGTTTTTCAAATAACCTGAAGACAGGAATAAATTTTTCAATTGATGAAATCGAACGAGTGATTTCGGAAATGGAAAAATATAAAGGAGTTACTCTTCGTAGCTCAAAAATTTCTATTATGTGCAGCGAGTTTTATAGAAAATAGAAAAGTGGAAGTAATAAAGACCTTGTGATAGATACCGCGTACATAACAACGACTCGAGCTTTTAAAATCAATAGTACCGAAAAAAAGCAAGTGACCCTTCAAGCTAGAGTATAGACTAAAGTATAACTTAGCCTTCATTTCTCAAAATGGTGGCGGAAATAACTCCGCCGTTCACATTAATTCCCAAAGCGAAAGAATGGCCACAATTTCATACTGGGTGTCTGACCAAATCGAACCTACGATTTGAAATTGTCAGTTCAGATCTAAACTTCTACAGATCAGATCAACCTCCTACACCTTCTACACCTTATTATTGTTGTTTTGTTCTAGATGAGCTTCCAATTTATCAAAGGAGCCAGTCCAACCTAGTGTCATCCCAGCTCGAGATTTTTTGAAGATATCAATCTCTTCCACGCTACAATCTTCATAGGGCTCCCATGCTATTGTCACTCGTGTTTTTTCTGCATCCTCTTCAGCTAGAGTGATTGTTGTGAGCATTGTCTCTGGCCAGGTTGGCGCCAAAGGATGTCGACTGACTTTTTCGTTTTCATCGACAAATTGTTGAGTATAAACAATGCGGGTGGGGTGTAACATATCCAAGTATTTAGCCCGACCGAACATGGTGCCGTTGGCCCCATCCATACGCCAGAAAGTACTGCCATCAACTCTAATATCTGCTTTTATAAATTTCATCTCTGCGCCTGTTGGCGCAAGCCATTGGGCTATATTCTTTGGGTCGGTCCACATGCCATAAATTATATCTATAGGAGCATCAAAAGAGCGATTGATAACGAAAATATTTTTATGATCCTTTTCTTCTGCTAAGTATTCGGCAAGGCGATCCCAAGTAGAGTCTCCACTTACTTTTTTGATGAATTTTTTAGTTTCTGCGGCAACCTCGGCGCTAGCAAATAACATCGTCATTTCAATTTTTGTTTTACCTTTTATTTCATTAAATAAAGCCGTCACACGAAAAAGGGGCGGTCTGTCATCGCTACCACCATGGTCGTAAACCATTCGTGAATACTTTTCCACCTCTAAAAATTGGGTTTTGTTTGGATAATCCACTCCGTCTGGCCCATGCATTGTGTAGGCCCAAGTACCACCAGTCTTTACGTCCTTACTATGGCTGGTTAATGTAAAGCCTCGAGGCCCCCACCATTGGGCGACTTTCTTTGGATCAACCCATGCCTCCCAAACCATTTTAAGTGGAGCATCATAGATTCGAGTGATATAGATCTCATTTGGCTTATTTTTTACCGACATTTTCTTTGCCTTTCTTCTAGCTTCTAAAAATTTACTTTAATTAAACGTAAGTTGTCAGTCTTAAAAGATTCAACTTTGCCATCTTTGAAACGATCTATTTAAAGAGCCTGTCCCCACCGATAAATTTATGGTGCGGTACAAAGGTCTTATTCCTATTTTTTGTCTTTGACACAGCTATATGTCCTGCTGCAATTGGAAGTGAAGTTGTTGGAAGCTTCAGACACTCATCATGAATTCTAGTTAAATTTGGAAATTATTTTTCGTCGGCTTTATAGTTAGAGCCAATTGCTATAATTAACAACTGACCCTCTTCATCAGAAGAAATTTCATTAACAACATTTAATTCAATAGATGGAGCCATAGGTACGGTCATAGCCGTATCAACACCTTTTGATTGAATCTGATTTTTTCCCATCAACACAAGTTTATTGGTATTTAAGTTGGTAAAGCCGAAGAAATTAAATTGAATATAATCCACACTATTTAAAATAAGCTCATCAGCGCTTACAGTAAGATAGGGAAACTTTATATCATCAAGTTTCCCGCAAAGAACAATAGTCTTGGCCTGAATTGTCATCACATCTTTTGTCAATGATTGTGGAATTTTTTGAACCTTTAAGGCTCTTTCTTTGGCAAATTCGTCTGTTAATTTTTCGTCACAACCAACTGCTACTAATGATTTATCTTCGACGAGATTTGAAATACTCAGTTTTTCAATCTTTGAAGACATCGCGGGTTTAAACTTATCTCCAACTACAGGTTCCGTTCCATCTTTGCCAACACCACTTTTAGAGAAAAGTGAAATCCGTATATCTATTTTGGAGTTATCTTTAACAATGACGCCCGAAATTTTGACATTTCCTGGCTGCCCACCCTGTTCCATAGATTTTTTAAGTAGGTTCAAAGTGTTTTGCAGGTCTTGGTTTTTTTTATTGTCCTCTTGAATTTTTTTATCCAAGTCTTTATTTATATCATCTGGATTTTTTACGGATCAACCGACAAGGCCAACTAGCCCTGCCAATAGAATAGAAATTAAATTTACTTTTTTCATACCAAGAACCCCTTTTTTCAGATTAAGAATTTCTATCATATGGTTTTCTTTTTTTTAATAGAAATAAACCTCTTGTTCTGTATCCATGAAAAAAGAAGTAAACATTTCAAGATTCTTTAATTAATTGTGAAAATCAATTGTTTAAGATAAAAATTCAAGCCAATTATAAAAAGGAAAGGATTATGATATCAAACTGTGCTTTTGTTGCGATAGTTTCAGCGGTGCTTTGTATTTCCCAAACAGTTTTTGCCAATCTTCAGCTATTTGAAACAAATAACCAAGTTTCACAGCATGCGTATGTTGATGGTGAAGTGCTTGAATATTTATTTGAGGATACCGAATCAACCTATGATACGGTGAGAGTAAAGGGGTTCGAACAACCAAAAAATCTTATTCTATTTCAAGAATTAAGAATCCCTTTAAAAATTAATATTTTCAAAACTGAGTCGGGGGTTCTATCACGAAGGTTGCAATTTTACGGAGCTAGCTATCGAAGTGCCGATCCCAAAAATTTTAATGCCACAGCGCCGGTTGCCTTAGAAAAAATTATTCCAAATTTTCCTGCAAATTTTGGTTACGTATATAAAAATGATCCAGCAGCTATTGGTACAACTGCTGAAATCTATAAACCCTATATGAAGAATGAGGTGGGTCAATTCGTATACTATAAGGAACTTGATGTGCATACCATACAGGGTGTGATCGATAATATTCCAAGCACACTCAAAGTGGGAGAAATATTTCAAAAGCCAGGACAAGAAATTAAATTGCCACAGGGAGTTTTTTATAATGCCGCTACGACAATACTTTATTCAGGTATTGAAACCATCGATAATATAAGATGTGGCTACTTTAAAGTTATAACAATGGGAAACAGCTTTCCCTTTGAAGCTGCTGGAAAATTGCAAATTTTATTCACGAATTATCAATATGGTTTTTATGTCCCGTTGGAAGGAGCACTCACAGGACTGCTCTATCGGGGTGAATTACAAGAGACTGTCACGGTGCCAGGGAAGTCAATCATCCAGAGACAATTTTCAATGAAGTTAATAAATCGAGAGTTAACTAAAAAATAAACCAAAATTATCATGTCTTGCAGCTATATTTGAAGTTAGTTTAGCTACTATTGTGGGTAAAATAAAATAATTTAATTCACATTTGAGCCCATTGTTGTATGTTTAAGAGAGCAAACTTCTTAAGGGAGGGATTGAATGACAGCACATAAGGGCAGTTGCCACTGTGGTAACGTTAAATTTGAAGTTGAACTGAATCTCCAGGAAGCAATGGCCTGTAATTGCTCGATCTGCCTTCGCAAGGGGACGCTCTTCTCTTTTGTTTCAGCCGACAAATTTAAGCTCAAGTCTGGGAACGAAAATTTAACTGACTATCAATTCGGGAAAAAATCTATTCATCACACCTTCTGCTCAACTTGTGGAGTGACAGCATTTGTATCTGGAAAAATGCCTGATGGATCTCCCGTCATGGCCATCAATGTGAGATGCCTCGAAGAGGTTGAGATTGAAAAATTGGTGATTAAAAACTTTGATGGGAAAGCTATTAACATTTAAACGGAGTTTAAAATGAGTTCCGTGGTATTTATAGTTATCATTATTGGTTTCGTCATCAGTTCAATTTTTAATGGTTGTTCATCTAAAAAAGATACTTCTGAAAATCAGACTCCAAATGCTGGTTTGGCTTGTCAATCTTCCCCCGTCGCCAAGGGAACTCGACAGTTTGGCATGGATATCTTAGATCAGGAGTGATATTGAAGCCGCTGGCTCGGGAACAACTTCAGGAGCCTTCTCTGATCCTTACAATGCCTTTGCAGCTTTGAATGCTTTGGCTGTATCAGATGGAATCAAGGTCACTTTATGAATACATCCCGTTGATGTTCCTGGAAAAAAACTGCCATTGGATCTAGCCAACACTAGATTTAACAGCGCCACCTTGCAGACTCGAGCCAAGGCAATGATCGATTACGTTTTTTCGCGCATTAATCCTGCAAATGTCACTCATCTAGTGATGGGGAATGAGATAGTTGAATTTACATCTGTTCCTATTCATATCGAGGAAGTTGGCTACAGTTCTTCAACAACAAATGCAGGAACTGAAGATCTACAGACCTAATCCCGAATTTGTGAGAAGTCTTTTTAGTTTACTTCAATCAAACAGGCCCTAAGTCATGTTGAGCTTTGCTTTATTTTTGTCGATCTGACCTTCTGGGAGCATTTGTATGCGAAAAGAATTTAGATCTATCCTTGTTGTTTTTCTTTTTCTATTTTCAGCAGTCACTTATTTCTTTCCATTGGCTTTGTGGTCTCTGGTTTTCTTTGGTCCCTTACTGGCAATTGGATTAAATGATTACTTTCAAACTAAACATACCGTAAGACGTAATTTTCCACTTTTTGGACACTTTCGCTATATTTTTGAGTCTATTCGGCCAGAGATTAATCAATATTTTGTTGAATCAAATACGGATGGAATGCCCTTCAGTCGCGAGTTAAGATCTGTCGTGTATCAACGAGCCAAAGGTGAGGTCGATACCCTGCCCTTCGGCACTCAAAAAGACGTCTACCAAGATGGTTATGAATGGGTAAATCATTCGCTACACCCCATTTCGGTTCCAAGCTCAACCCTTAGGGTTACTATTGGAGGACCCGATTGTCTTCAGCCTTATTCTGCAAGTTTATTTAATATCTCTGCCATGAGTTTCGGCGCCTTAAGCCAAAATGCAATCCTTGCATTAAGTTCTGGAGCCAAACAAGGTAACTTCTATCACAACACTGGCGAAGGTAGCGTCAGCCCCCATCACCTAGAGGGCGGAGGCGATCTTGTTTATCAAATTGGGACTGGTTACTTTGGTTGTCGCACTGCTGAGGGAAACTTTTCCCCTGAGAAATTTAAGAAAGTAGCTGCTAATAACCAAATAAAAATGATCGAAATTAAATTATCACAAGGAGCCAAGCCTGGGCATGGAGGAATCCTTCCTGCAAAAAAACTCTCCCCAGAGATCGCGGCCATTCGTGACGTTCCTATGGGTAAGGACGTTCTTTCTCCGCCGGCACATTCTGCTTTCAAAACCGCTCAGGAGCTCTGTTATTTTATTCAAGAACTAAGGGTTCTTAGTAAGGGAAAACCCATTGGATTTAAATTATGTGTCGGCGTTCAATCTGAGTTTATAGAAATATGTAAAGCTATGATAGATACCCAGATTACTCCTGACTTTATCACCGTCGATGGTGCTGAAGGTGGAACAGGTGCGGCACCGCCTGAGTTTTCAAATAGTGTGGGAACCCCTCTTCGCGATGGATTAATTTTTGTTCGCAATTCCTTGGTGGGATTCGGCCTTAAGGATAGAATTAAAATTATTGCCAGCGGTAAAGTCATCACCGCTTTTGATGTGATTAGAAACCTAGCTTTAGGAGCTGATCTTTGCAATTCGGCAAGGGGAATGATGTTAGCCCTAGGTTGCATTCAGGCCCTTCGCTGCAATACGAATAAATGTCCCGTAGGAATTGCGACACAAGATCCAGAGCTCATGCATGGACTTAATGTTCCTGACAAAGCCAAGAGAGTAGCCCACTTTCACCATGAAACGTTGCAAGCCGTTGCTGAAATGATGGGAGCCATGGGTATTGATTCCACGATGAAAATCAAGCCTCAATTAATTCAAAAGCGAACAGCAAATGGAATTCAACAGTATTCAGACATTTATCGATTCGCTGTAAAAAATGAATACCTAGAAACCTCACAGAAAGTAGCTTGAGTAGAATTAGCTAACTAACCATCATATCTAATTTGTTTGTGCGTAAAACATTTGGATTACTTTCTTTTAAATTTCAAAAAAAGATGTTAATAAAAAACACTAGTGAATATTAAAATCAAGTTCTGAAAGGAACTAGGTGCGATGAAATCAAAGGAAACCTTAATATCTACAGATCAAGCAAAGATATGGTTAACTGAGTTCGCTTGCCCTTTATGGTTGGATAAGGGAATTGACTGGAAAAATGGCGGCTTTTACGAATGTCTTTCTTTACAGGGCGAGCCAACTCCCTCCCCTCGTCGAGTGATGGTGCAAGCCAGACAAATTTTTAGCAGTCATTTAGCGATGAATTTGGGAATTATTTCTGGCGAACAATGTCGTGCTTCTATAAAGAAGGGTATTGATTTTATTCTACGCTACTACTCATTGCCTTCTGGAGGATTTCTGCATGCTATCGATGAAAATTTTGAACCACTTAAAAAACCAGAAGATCTTTATGGACAAGCCTTTGCGTTATTCGGCCTAGCCCATTCTTTCAAAGTATTATCTGATACTTTCTATAAAAACCGAGCCAAACAGTTGCTTGCCTATCTGAATCGTGAACGTAAGCTTCCTCAAGGTGGTTTCTCAGAAATTTTGAGCCAAGAAATTCAATATGAAGCCAACCCTCATATGCACTTATTTGAAGCTCTTTTATATTGGATGGAAATTGATTCAGATCCTGAGTGGAAAATCATGGCTGATGAGATTTTAAGTCTTTGTCTAAATAAGTTTATTGATTCTGAAAAAACATTATTAGCAGAACACTTTGATTCAAAATGGAAACCAATTCTTACAAATGGCATTTTTATATTTGAACCAGGCCATCACTACGAGTGGGTCTGGCTTTTAGGTCGATATCAGAAGCTCACGGGTAAAGAATTGCGACCTCTTCGAAAAAAACTTTATGACGTAAGTGAACAGTACGGAATTTCGCCGACCAAGAAGTGCGCCTATGATGAGGTCTCTAGTCATTTGCTTCCCCATAAAAAAACAGCTCGGTTTTGGCCTCAGTGCGAACGTATTAAGGCCGCCTTGCAATTAGGGCTGGAAACTGAAGACCGTGCGCCCTACGCCCGAACAGCTGATGAATCACTGCATGCTTTGTTTCAATTTCTTGATGTGCCTATCCAAGGACTTTGGTACGATACATGGCAGGAATCTGGTGAGTTCACAATTCAGCCAGCTAAGGCGAGTTCCTTTTATCATATTATTGGAGCCATGTCGGAGTATATCCAATTCAGAAACTTACTTGGTTGAAACGAAACTATTTCTTTTATTCCTATTTAAATATTTCATATTACGATGACTTAGATTATTTAAAAGAAATCCTCATATTGGAAACACAAATTTTATTTTAAGGAGGTTGATGTGAAAATCATAACCAAGGAACTGAAACCATCATTCTGGAACGACCTAGAAATTTTGTTTGGTAGCAATGGTGCATGCGGTGGTTGTTGGTGCATGTCTTGGAGAACTGAAAAAGGAGAGAATTGGGAAAATATAAAAGGTAACAATGCTAAAAACCGATTTAAAAAATTAGTGACCAGTGGCAAAGCTCATGGAGTCCTCGCCTATGCTGATGGAGTTCCGGTTGGTTGGTGCTCTTTCGATCGACGAAAGGATTATCCAAAACTAGATCGAGCACCCAGTTTTAAATGTACTGACGCAAACGATGTAGGGTCTATTCCCTGTTTTTTTGTAAAAAATGGTTATCGAGGTAAAGGTATAGCTGGAAAACTATTGGAACACGCTGAAAAAGTTATGAAAAAAATGAAATTTAAAATTCTAGAAGGTTACCCGGTAAAACCAAGCAAAGCCTACAAAGATAAGATTCCTGCTGCCTTTGCATGGACAGGGACTCAACCACTTTTTTTAAAGGCCGGCTTTGAAATTGTTGGAAATAAAACAGGAGGAAAACAGCGTGTACGTAAGAAACTATGAGGTCAGAAGAATAGTCCATTCATAAAGTTTGTAAGTATAAAGTTTAGCTATAATGATGGGATCATTTTTACATAAGTTGTCGGCAGTTTTAAAATCTCGTGCTTTGAAAACAATCATTCCAGCTTTCGAGGAATTTTCATTAAAACTACCTCCATATAATTCTGCATCTTTTGCAAGTTTATCTAGATAAGCCATGTGTTGTTCAAGTGTGTTCTTATCTGCTTTTTTCATTTCAGTATTTTAATCCAGTGTCGCACAATATAGTTGCTACGGTCAATAACTCTCCTGAAGGATGTGAATTCAAATAATTTACCGATGCAGCAACATTAGCTGCAGCTGAAAAACCCACATAAAGACCTTCTTTGAAAGCCAGCAGCATTCGGTAATGATTTGCTTCTTCATCAGAAACAGCCAAGTAACCATCGGCTAAATTTGAACACCAGTGTGGAGGTTTAATCCCATATCCAATTCCTTGTAGTTGATGTTTTGGTTTTGAAACAATTTTTTTTGCTAAAATTTCAGCGCCTAGAGGTTCTACAGCAAGGCACTTAATATTTGAATTTTTGTTTTTCAAAAAAGTGGAAGTGCCTACAAAAGTTCCCCCACTTCCAACGGCTGTGATAAAGGCATCTAGATTCTTGCCAAGCGAATTCCACAGTTCTGGACCTGTGGATTTTTCATGAGCTATAATACTTCCTGGATTGTTAAATTGATCAACATAATAACCATTTTGCTCCTTAGCTAAGTTAATGGCCACTTCGGTCGCCTTGGCGATATCTTTTCCAGTTACTTGCCCTGGTTCTCCATCTACTTGGTCAACTTGAAGAACTTCAGCTCCTAAACCACGCAACATTTTGACTCGTTCAAAGCTATTTCCAGCTGACATTACGGCAGTAAAAGGATTACCCTTTATGGCACACACAACAGCGAGACCTGCACCCATATTACCGCTAGTCTGTTCAATAACAGGTTTTCTAGGTGAAAGAATTTTTTTTTCGTAGGCCATTTCAATAATCGTTTTGGCAGCACGGTCTTTAACACTCCCGCCAGGTTGAACAAATTCAGCTTTTGCGAATAGTCGACCAGGGCCAGAATGCAGGCGACTAAGTTCAATCAATGGAGTATTCCCAATCATGTCTAAGGCAGAGTTATTATATGTAAACACGGTCGTACATGTAATAATGATATCTTGACGGAGTCAAGGGCCTAGCCGTAGTTTAACCTTTTGTAACTTATTTTACCTTACAGAAAACTTATCAACACAGGAGATAATCATATGATTCAAGCAAAAGGAATGGCTGCACTTTCTGCGAAAACGCCACTAGCACCTTTCACTTTCGAGCGACGCGAGCCTAAAGAGCATGATGTTGTCATCGATATTAAGTTTTGTGGAATCTGTCATTCTGATATTCATCAGGCCCGGAATGAGTGGGGAGGATCCATGTTTCCAATGGTTCCAGGGCATGAGATAGCTGGTGTGGTTCGTGCGGTAGGATCAAAAGTGAGCCGACATCAAGTTGGCGATTCTGTGGGTATTGGTTGTTTCGTTGATTCTTGCCGTGTGTGCGCTCACTGTAAACAAGAACTGGATCAATATTGTCTTGAGGGTAATACTCAAACCTATAACTCCTATGAACGCGATGGGAAATCACGTACTCAAGGTGGTTATTCTAATGTCATCGTTGCTGATGAAAATTATGTTTTAAAGATTCCAAAATCAATTCCATTAGATAAAGCGGCTCCGTTATTGTGTGCAGGGATTACTTTGTATTCGCCATTGTCTCATTGGAAGGCAGGGCCAGGAAAAAAAGTTGCCATCATGGGGTTAGGTGGACTTGGGCACATGGGGGTAAAAATTGCGAGAGCTCTTGGTGCGGAAGTGTCTGTCCTAAGTCACTCAGAAAAAAAACGTGAAGATGCCCTGAAGCTGGGGGCTCACCATTTTATTTCAACACATGACAAAGAAATTTTTAAGAAATATGCAAATTATTTTGATTTAATTATCAACACCGTTTCTTCTGCCGACATTGATATGCATGAATACTTTGGTCTCTTAAAGCTTGATGCAACGCTTGTGTCTGTTGGCGCTCCTGACAAGCCATTATCAATTTCTCCATTTCCACTCATTATAATGCGTCGAAATTTTGCAGGATCTGTCATAGGCTCCATCAAAGAGACTCAAGAAATGTTGGATTTTTGTTCTCATCATAAGATAACTCCAGAAATAGAACTGATCGCACCAGAACAGGTTAACATGGCGTACGAGCGAATCCTTAAAAGTGATGTCCGCTATCGATTTGTAATGGATATGGCAAAAATATAACAGCGGCAAACAGAAAGACTCTTCCTATTTTAAAATAGTTTCTAATAGTTGATCTATTTCAGGTTGAGTTTTTTCTCAATTTTGTCGAGGCGGACTTTCAGTGCCGCATTTTCTTCCTCTGCTTTTTGAGCCTTAACTTTGAGGTCAGCATTTTCTGCCTTTACAGAAGCAATTTCACGATCTTTAGCGGCGTCCTTGGCTTTGAGATCTTCCACATCACTTTTGATGTCTAGAATTTTGTTATAAAGTTCCTTAATGGCGGCGATAGCGACAGAAACAATCTTTCCATACTCAAGAGAGCGGTAACTGTCTCCTTACGATACTTAAGCCGTCAGTGATCGGAATCACATTGGTTTTCAAGCGACCGTCAGAGACTGTCGTGTAATTCACCCAACCACCGTTTTGATAAAACTCAAAAAGAGTCGAAGTTGTATTGTAACGAATCATTCCATTAACGGTCGTTCCCGTGAAGGTTCCTGCGCGAGGAACGATAATCGCACTGGTTGTTGTGCTTGCATCCGTAACATCTAATTTAGCTCCCGGGCTGGCTGTTCCAATACCGACGTTGCCACCATTTAAGTAAGAATCGCCACTGCCAGCTAAACGAACTGTTTGTGTTATAGTCGCATCCCAAAGATTGATGTAACCTCCCACTCCTCCCGAGGCTGAACCAATCAGCACTGTCGTATCAGTGGTTGAAGAGATTCCTCTAAGAAAAGTATTATTTTGTCCAACGCCATTTACAGTTAGACCTATTGGGCCAGAGGAGAAAGATCCTGCTTTAACTTGTCCATTTCCCACATCTAGCGCAGAAGTTGGAGTCGCCGTACCAATCCCTACGTTCCCACCTATATTTCCCATTATGATATTTCCAACGGATCCTGTTCCAGATTTTGTGCCGCCATTCAGAAATATGCTGCCACCATTATTGTTTCCAGCAATGGATTGACCTCCAGTAATGTTGACATTGCCAGCAGGGCTGCTTGATCCGGCGGTGTTCGTGAATCCACCCAGGATATTCACCGCACCTCCGGTGGTTTTACCCAAGCCACCTTGTATATTTACAGCTCCACCCGCCGTTGATGAACCACCCGACGCGTTTCCGCCCAGGAGATTCACAGGACCGCCTGCGCCACCGTTACCGCTAGTGCCTGCAGACAAATCGAGCGTGCCGCCGTTGCCAGTGAGCTTGCCTGTACCTGAAGATAAATGAATACCGCCACCCTGGGCTGCGGTTGCACCATTTGCATGAGCCCCATTTATGTAGAACGACGTAGCATTTTCGCCGTCGACATTCGTGTTGGCAATATTCAGACTTCGACCACCAACGTTTTTCGAAACCGTGATATCGCCGCTGACTTCCAAAGCACTCGAAGGTGTCGTTGTTCCTATCCCTACGTTGCCATGTCCACTTGTCCCATTGTGTGCGAGAATGGTATTACCTGGCACCCCTGCTCCGGCATTATACCCTCCAAAGAGATAAAGAGGTCCTCCGTTTGAATTTCCGCTATAGGCATTTCCGGCAACTAAATATGCTGGACCACCTGCACTTGAGGTGGAGGTATTCAAATACAAATTCCCCGCATAACCAAATCCATTTCGGCCAACTCCACCAGAGAGAGTTGCTCCACCAGGGTTCCCCCAATGTGATGAACCACTTAACGTCAAAGATCCTCCGTCACCAATCGCACCGGTATATTGGGCCTTCCCTGCCGTGATTTGAACACTTCCTCCATTGATTCCTTCACCATAGCTATTCCCTGCGGAAATTGAGATTGAGCCACCAGGATAATAACCAGACCACTGCAGTGCTGATTGCGCGACCAAGTTGATGCCTTTTCCTGCTCCGACAGTTGAAGTCCCACCTTGCACGTCTAATATCCCTGCTGGTGTCGCTGTCCCAACTCCCACATTCCCATTGGCTAGAACCGTTAGCCCTGAGCCTGCGGTGGAGTTGGATTGCAACCTAGCTAGCACGCCGCTGGTGGAGGCTCCCGTATTGGCCACGTTTAGCAAGCCATTGGTGGAATTTAGCGAGCTGTTAGAGGTGCTCACGCTCAAAAGACTTCCTGTGGTCAAAGCATTGGCTGTCAATACCATCGGGTTCTCAGTGGTGGCCGTGGACCAATTCCATGTCTGGGCGTAATTTGTGTTATCGATGCTGTTCGTGCTGGCTGCGGCAGTCAGGGCCGAGATCGCGCCACCCCCTGCGGCAGCTTGCCATGAGGGCGCGGTGCCTGCTCCGTTGCTGGTGAGCACATAACCGCTGGTACTTGCTGGCAATCGCGAAAGTGCCGAGCTAGTCGAAGCATAGAGCAAATCTCCGATCGTGTAGCTGGACTGACCCGTTCCTCCATTAGCTGCGGGGACAGCGGCGGTCCAGCTCAGAAGGCCTCCAGTGGTGGAAGTAAGTACCGAACCTGCTGTGGAGGCCACACTTCCCGGCCAGGTGATCCCGTAGCTTGTTCCTACGGATACCGATTGGGTCAAATTCGTAGCCACGTTATTTAAAATCATTCCTGCAAAGGTGGGCGAGGCGGTCGTGCGGATATCCTGCGCGGTGCCCAGGGCGATCGATCCTGAACCATTCGTGATGGTGACTCCCTGATTCGCTGCTTGAGTTAAATTCGCCAAGGTAAATCCCGAACCATTGCCAATGGCCAAAGTCCCATTCGCCGCACTGCTGGCGTTAATCCCGGTGCCTCCATATTGTGGAGCGATCGCGGTTCCGTTCCAAGTCCCTGAGGTGATCGTGCCAAGGTTAGTGATATTCGTTTGCACCGCGCTGGGAAGAGTTGAAGAGATGGAGGGAGCTCCGGCACCACTAGTTACCAAAACGCCGTTATTAGCAGTACTCAAACCACTGACCGCGCTGCCGGCTCCGGCATAGTAGGCCAGCTGGTTCGCTGAACCTGAGTTCACTGTTCCAGAACCCGATCCCGGCGAGCCCCAAGATAAATTCCCCGCCCCATCAGAACGTAGGTACTGTGTTCCTGTCGAGTCTCCTGGGGGAAGAATAAAATTCGTAATTCCTGAAAGAGTGGGTGAGGTGAATTGCAAGTAATTGGATCCATTATAAACTCGCAACTGAGTTGCTGACAGCGTTTGCCCACTCACAGTTCCCGTGCTCACTAAATTTCCCGTGGTGTTGATCGCTGCATTTCCACCGACAGTTCCGGTGTTGATCGCCGATCCACTGACCTTCCCTGCGGTGCTCAGGGTGGGGATGTCGGCTTCCACCAGCGCGGCTCCTGAGGTCACACGGCCCTTGGCGTCTGTTGTGACTTTCCCATAGGTTCCTGGAGTTCCCACATCGGGTAAACCCGCAGCAACTTGAGCATCCACATAGGTTTTGTTTACCAAGTCTGTCCCCACACTCGGAGTTCCGCTCCATGACGGAGCCGCCGTAAAAGTCGCAGAACCCGGAGTCACATACTGAGAAGAACTCCCTGCGAGCAAGGCCTGCAGGTTGGTCCATTTCGTGGCATCTAATTCAGACCCAGTTGTTGAAACACCGTCAGCTAATTTCAGCAACTGTTCTTTTTTGTATCCGCCCACCTGCATGGCTTCAATAGCTGAAGGAATAAAATTAATGGCCATCGCAGGACTCGGTTCCCACTCTCCAGCGGGGATGGTGCCATCGTTAAAATAAACTTGTAACTTCCTGCCATCGGAAGGATTTGGAGCATAACTATTTCCTGAAGCACAATAATTTGTAGGGAACGAAAAAGCACCTCGATTGGCAAAGATCTGATCTAATCCATAGGCGGCAGAATCAAGTCGAGTGCCCGAACCGTCATTGATAGTTAAAGTGAAAACCCCATCAGAGCCGCTCATGTCTTTAACTTGCACTTCCTCGTACATCAGACAGTTCTCACTTCCAATGGTACGAATTTGCAGTTTAAATTGAACGCTATTTCCTTGAACAGGCTCTCCGTTGGGATTGAGAATGCGACCGTTGTAGGTAATCCCTGCACCTATCGCAAACACTTGCGATGCAGTTAAGAAGAAAAATGAAAATATAAAAAAGATAAACTTTAGTGTTTTTATATTGGTCATATTAGAAGATAGATCGGGATATTTTGAAAAAACAAGAGACTCATTTTGAGATGAAGTGAAAAAAAATACTCAAAAAGCTCAAAAATAAGCAAAAACAAATTTAGCTGTCTCATTAGGGGATAGACTCCCGGCATGTCGCCCACATGACTTGAGCTGCTTTATAAACTAAAGATGATTGCTTTGCCGATCGGGGCTAAAGAAATCTTTGCCAATTTCAAGTGTTGAATGGCAAATGGAATTCCAATAATGGTTATTCCTAAAAGAAGAGCCCAACCCAAATGAACAAGAGCTAACCACCAACCACAAAATAGGAACCAGAGAACGTTGCCAATAAAACCTAAGAAACCAGTGCCAATATCTTCGCCAGATAGGTTCTTTCGATTTCTAACTTCTGAACCAAAGGGCCAAAGATTTAATAATCCAATATTAAAAGCGGCCCGCGCCCAAGGAATACCAATAATGGAAATCACCATAAAAAAGGAAGACAAAAACCACGAGACCGCCGTTGTCCAGCCACCGAAAAAAAGCCAAAGTAAATTCATTAATAAATTCATATTAAAATTTTTGCCTATTTCCCACCCTACCAAGGATTGATGCATTGTCAACGAATTGGCCATCTTCGACGGCAACGTCACTTTAGATAATTTCCCTTAAAGACAAAGCAAAGACAAAGCAAAGACAAAGCAAAGACAAAGCAAAGACAAAGCAAAGACAAAGAAAGGACAGAAGGGACAAGGGGTTAGAATTTTAACCAATCTATATTTAAAATATAAAGATCCTCTGACTTTGAAGATGAATTTAGCTTCATAATTTTTTCAACAGTTTGGCTCAACAGCTCGCGAATCTTCATTCCATCTTCAATGGAAATTGTCATTGGAGAGGTAAAAACAAAATCTTTGAGATATTCTAAAGTGTCAAAACGCTCAATGGCTTTTAATCGCCAGTTGATATGATGACGAGCTACCAAATTGGAACTAGATTCGATAAAAGTTCTTTTTAATCCTACCTTAAGATTTTTATCATCGTATTCAAGTAATCCCGTTGATAATAGAAAATCAATAGACTCATTGATAGTTTTCAATGACAAACCAAGACGATTTGCAACTAATTCTCGATTTTGATATTCAGGAACGTCAACAAGCAAACGTATGGCGCTATAATACCACAGTGAGTAAAATTTTGCTTTTTCAGAATCAGAAAGTATTTTATCCTTCGGTATTCTGTTTATTAAATCTAAAGAATGATCTTTAATTTTTTTTAATCTAGCTTCTATCAAAACCTTTAACTCCACACTTCCGGCTTTTTCAAATTCAACTAGGTTGAGAAAGTAATCACTTTCTAATTCGCTTAAACCAAAATATTGTGCTAATTTGGCGGCCTGCTCAAGACTGAGATCTTTATTCCCTTTGAAAATTTGACTGACACTGGTCGTGTGTAAACCAATAAATTTTGCTATGCGAAGGTATTCTCCGTGACCACGCTTAGGTAAGTTTTTAATTCGTTCATTCACATAAAGCTTATAATTAGTGTAATTAAATATATTCATTTAGTAATAATTTCGGATAGTTACAGATAAACTTTACTATTTTACCAATGTTTATGCCAAAAATTAGTAAAAGTTTATCTAGCATTGCGTCAAGGCATAGTTTATTTTCCACATATCAAATTTTAGGAGCCCGTTTAATGAAAAAACTGAATCCATTTTACATTATTGAAGTTCTAATTCTTATTTCACTCCTATTTGGATTTCATTCCCCTGCCTTTTCAGAAGGCGGCCGGAATGTTGATGGCGGTGGAAAAGTTGGCGGCGGAAAGTTTGGGGGAGGCAGCGATGCTGGTGGCGGCGGCACTTTTGTTGAATCGAAAAAATCACATCAATTTATATTTTGGGATTTATACGTCAATAACACTGAAGTCATTGACAATGAATCTGGCGATCATATTGAGATCACTGATTATTTAAATAAATCACACCCTGGAATTTGGATTGATTATAGACAATTAAAGAGTTTTCTTTATTTAAAAGAAAGATTAAGTAAATGGAAACCGAGGGCCAGAAAATTAATTAATTTAATCACTCACGATGGAATAATGCTTCGCGAGGCTGCAAGTGAATATCAAGGATTTTATTTCTTATTTCTAGGAACACCCCTGACCATAAATAATATTTATGAAATCAGTGTTCCCTCAAATTTTTCAACAAAGAATCTAAATGTTTTTTCGGGAGCCTTTTTTGATCAAAATACCGAAAGAATTTTTTTAAATTTACCTGTTTGGAATCACGCAAACTTGAAAAGCCAAGCGGCCTGTATTTTACATGAAAGAATGAGAAATATTCAGCTTGATTTTAATTTAACCAATGAAGAAGTTCAAAAAATTGTTTACTATATCATCGAAAAAGATCCAGAAGAAGTTTCTGAGTTAGATTATGATGACAATGTGTTTTCTCCGCTAAACTACGGGCCGGCTCATAGTTTATTAAATTTCCCAAAAGGTTTCACCGAGGATTTAGGAAAGTTATTTGGTTATAATACACCAGTAATTGGAAGATATTTATACAAAGAAGAAGCTATATCAAAAACTTATGAGCTTGACACAGGCTTTGAATGCCAACAAAAAAATCGAATGCCTGGTCAACGTTTGAACGAGACGTACCAATATTCAGCTATTTGTCCTTCCTTAAATACGACAGAAAAAGAAATCAAGGCCGCAGTTGATTCAGGAGTACTAACTTACGAAAAATTAAGACCTAGGAAATTAATGAGTAATGGTAAATGGAATAATGATTTTAAAAAAACATTATTCCATTTAACTCTTAATCCAAGTGTCATTTTGGATTCACATAGTTGTGTAGATATTTTAGCTGAACATAAAGATCCCACTTATTTTAACAGTTACAGGTTTCCCCTGTATTGTAGTCGGGGAAAACTTACGGGAACCGGTCGGTTATATTTTGAAACTTCATTCCAAGAAATTTTTGAAGTTGAAATTAGGGCCGATCTAAGTGTCAGTACGGATGCTGGTTCAGAAATCATATTAGATGTCATGGGAAACGAAGTTAAATTATTCTATGGCGATGTTCCAAAGGGAGTTCATAATATCGTTTTTAGATATGACTTTAATAATGAAAAAATAAATGTGGTATTGAACGATAATGGTTTATATAAAACGAATCCGCCTCTACAGCAAAGACCATTTAAAAATAAAGTTATTAAAACATCTAGAATTGATTTTATGTTTGGAATTTATAATCACTCAACTATTGAGTCAGTGCGACTATTAGATTCATTTAATAAGTAATTTTAATTATGGGGAGGTAATTCAATGAAAAATCGTTTAGAGGAACCACAAAATTTAATAGCTAAATTTTGTGGACATAATAAGTATTTGAGTACGAAGAGAACTAAAGTTTTTATTTTTCTTCTGACATTGCTCGTATCAGTTATTTCATCTTGTGGAAAAAGTCCCGACACCAATCAAAATGTAAACAATACGGGAGGACAACCTCAAAAACAAAAAGAAGAAGAGGCCATTTGTAATACAAAAAGCCCAGAGCAAAGTGAAGTTTTATTTAGCAAAAATATTTCTATAACAAGGGAGTTTCAAAGAACCATCAGATACCTTTGTGATGGTTCGGTTAAAAGTGATGAAATGGAAACCGTGGTATCACCCCATGGTGGAGATTTAATAATTTCACCAAAGGTCACGCAGGAAAATAAAAGAACAAACTATAAAGGTCATTGGAAAATTATTAATCGATCTCTTTGTAGTGGTCGAGCATCCTATCGATTTAATGATCCTGATATGTACGAAGCTGTCCTCTTTTTAGATATGTCGCCTGGATTTCTCTCTTTTCAAGTCACTGCCGGAGAAAATAATATTGGCTATGAATTTTATGCCTGTGGTAAAGTTGACGAGAACGGTTTTTGTTTAGAAAAAGGAATTCAAGAAACGGGAACAGTCATTGTTAACGTTGATTATAAGGAAAATACCAGACCTGGCACGAGAGAATTTCATCCTTCTGAGGAAGAATGCAAACCCAAACCAGTTAACAAATAACCATCGCAGGTCTAGGATCTGTTTTAAATTCAGATCCAAAATCGGCAATGAGTTGCCGATTTTAACAATTAAACTGGCAACTCATTGCCGATTTGATTCAAGAACAATTTCGAAAGTCATTGGTTTTTGATTTATTGGATGCTGATGCTTATGAGGAGTTTTTAAGACGCCCAAAAGCTCTGGGAGAAAAAATCAAATCAGATAACTCAGTTGTAATAATTGACGAAATTCAAAAATTACCAATGCTTCTAGATGAAGTACATCGTCTTATAGAGACACTTTGATAGGCTTCGAGTTATTGCCCTTTCAAAAAACAATGAGTAGAAAAGCAACGACCAAATCAAAATTTTATTTTTTCGATTGTGGAGTCTCAAACTATTTTTCAAGACGATTGCCAATGCCTTTAAATAGTTCGGATTTGGGAGTTAACTTTGAACAATTTATGATCCAAGAAATTCGAGCCAATCTGTCCTATTCAAAAATTCGCAAAAATATCTATTTTTGGAGATCTAAAGAAAATGAAGTCGATCTGATCATAGAAAATGAATTAGCTCTTGAGTTTAAATTAAGTACAACTTTCAAGCCTGAACACGCAAAGGGTCTTTTAGGTTTGAAAGAAGAGGGGTTTATTAAAATTACAATTTCAAAATTTCTTTTATAAAGAGATCGATGGGTATCATTTGGCCTTCCTTTTCTGGATGTCCGAAATGTTTTTTTCCTAGATGTACTTGGTAGAATCGAGGAATATTTGTTCGATTTTTAAAATAAGAAATATGAGATGAAAGTTGATTTTCTCCAGTTTTGCATTCCACAGCAAAGAGAGGTTTTTTATCTTGAAGAATGACGAAATCAATTTCTCTGCCATCGATATCTCGAATAAATCGGAGTTCCATTTTGTAACCTTCAACATCTTCTTGATAATGACAATACCTCAAAAGTTGATTTGCTACAAAGTTTTCAAAACGAGGACCACTATTTTCAACCGAAGTCCAATCCCAGAAATATAATTTCTGTTCTTTTTTTACGGCTCTGATTTTTGGCGATCCAAAGGGGGGAATTCTATAAACAAGGTAGAGATATTCCAATATTTCAATCCATCGCTGAACCGATTCATGAGCTACTTGAAGATCTTCTCGAAGGCTTTGAATAGAAAGAGGGCTGCCAACTCGGCTAGGTAAAGCTTCCATAAGCATTTCAATCAAAGTTAAATCTTTGACTCTTCCCAAATCCCGAAGGTCTTCTTGAACGAGCCTTTCGGAGCGATCTTTTTGCCAGCGTCTTAAAAATCTCTCCTCGGCTCTTGAGAAAGGATCAGGGAAACCACCAAATTTCAGTAGCCCTTGGAGATCACTCATTTGAAAGTTCTTGTTGATTTCAAAAGGGGAAAGTGGATGCATTCGAAAGTAATGATAACGACCTAGAAGAGAATCGCCACCTTTTTTAAAGACATTCAATCTGGCAGATCCAGTAACAATACAATTTATTTCTGGGACATAGGCATCGTAAAACCCTTTTAGTAAAGTTTTCCATTTCGAAAACTTATGGATTTCGTCAAAAACAATCAAAGGGTGATCTGATGGAATCTCTAGAGTTCTAATCGATTTTTGATGTTTTATGATGTCCCAATTTAGATAGGCTGATGAATTTTTATTTTTGGGTTGAAGAAAGCTTAGTGCCAAAGTGGTTTTGCCAATTTGTCTTGGGCCGCCAATAAAAACCATTTTTGATTTCAGGTCCGATTCTATAAATTGTCTAAGATACCTAGAGTAGTTCATTTTTTCCTTGCGAGTTAATTCATGCTAACAAGAAATAACTCGCGAGTCAATTCGTCTGTATAAGAAATAACTCGTGAAATCTCCAGCAGCGTCTTGATGATGTTGGTCTGTAGATGCAGGAGCAAAATGGCTCCAAAAAACTGAAAATTGATATGGAATGGAGTTTGCTTACGATGGCTCACTAGAGAAGTATTAATAACTGGGGACTAAAATAACCATACCAAAAAGGGGAAACTATGAAAAAAAATAACTTTTTTTCAAAACAGATTTTATCATTAGCAATGGCTACTGGTTTAATTCTAGTGGGAATTGTGACAACAACTAATGCTCAGCAATTTGAAAGATTTGATCGGGGCGGCAATAAAGGTGATCGGTTTGATCGACGTCATGGAAATCATGGTGGTCACTATGGACCGGGGCCAATTTATCCACCTCGGCCTATTCATCCAGTTCCAGTTCCCACACCTATTCCCGTTTATCCACATCCTGTTCCACAGCCACCTTATTATGATCCTGGATATACATTTGAGAGATCCGTATTTGTAAATCGTTGGGTACAGTATGAATCTCTTAATTTGGCAGCGATGCTCAATTTAGGATATGACTTAAGTCGATATAGAATCAGAAGTGTTTTCGTTAAAGTAGGTTCTACAAACAGGGCTTCCATCGATTTATTGCTAAACGGAAGGGTTGTCGATTCAAAGCAAACTTACGGAGAAAGCGTATATCTTTATTCAAGATTCAATAATGGAAACTATAATGATTTTTCTACTTTGAGATTAGGAGTTACGGGGGCTGTGTTTATCCAATCAGTTACCGTTCAATTTGAAAGAAATTACTAAGCATCAAGGTATCTCATTTAATTTTTAAGAAACAGAACTTGCTTCGCTGGTGAAAGGCAGTCTAGGGCCCGTCTAGATATAAATTCTCGTTCTTACTGACGAAGCAAGTTCTTGGTTATTTTCAAATTAAGGCTTTCCAAAAACGCTCTAAGAATCATTTTATTTTATTCTTTTCTTAGCCAGCACAAAGAGCTCGCGACCTTGCCTTCGGGGTATTGATTTTTTCCAGCGGCCCCAAAATAAAAACTGAAAGTCTTTCTTCAGGAATTCCCGAATTTCCCATTCCGTAGAACCAAAGGGTGGTCCTTGTCGTTTATGCATACAAAAAAAAGTTGCCATCAACTGTCCCTGATCATGAAGACACTGATTCCAAACTTTGATCAGCTCTTTACGTCGATGTGGATTAATGGCACAATAGCAAGTGTATTCAAAAATCAAATCAAATTGACCGTGAAATGATTCGGGTAAATTAAATAAATCAGCTTCTAACCATTTAAGAGTATCTAAATGACCATAAAGTTTTTTAGATCTTTCAATGGCATGGGTGGAAATATCAACTGCGGTTACCAGGTGGCCATGGCTCGCAAAAAAAGCAGCGTCATGACTATCACCACAGCCGAGAACTAAAATTTTTGATTTAGGCAGTTTCAATCGTGGCAACATATCCTTCAAAGTTTCAGCAGGTGATTCTAAATTCCATCCTGGGGTTTCATTCACGTAAATATGATTCCACCATTGAGGGCTATCAATGGCTGATGACTCTAGCCAAAAGGGATGGAATTTTTCTGTTTCTCCGTGCCACTCAAACTCTTCATCGGTATATTCTTCTAGCATTTCAAAAAATTGTTCTTGTGCTTTTCTGGAAAAGGTAAAAGGAATGCCATTTTCAAGCTCGCCATGGAGTCTGTCCCAGTGATCAACAAAAAGATTTTGAACAGCTACGAATTTACAATAGTCATAATGAAAATGAAGCTTCAATAGTTTGTTGAGGTTTTTTTCCGGTAGAACCATTCTTTCTATAGACTGAACTATCAAGGGCGAATCAAAAGCTTCAACAATCACGGGTTGATGATGATACCAAGACCCAAATGAATTATTAGGAAGTAGAGTCAAATTTGCTAAAACACCCGAGCCAATTTCCAAATTGGTAATTTTTTTTTCGTCATCAATTAAAAAACCATCTTCATCCGTGGATAAAAACAGACTAGGAATTTCCTGCGGAATCATTTATTTCTGTTCATGAGGTGGTTCTGCTTTTATACCTTCAGCGTTTTGAATTTTTGGACTTTCTACTGGAGGGATTTGTTGCTTGGTTGTGGAAAGATTTTCATCTGGAGTTTGATTGTCGGTGGTAACTAATGAACCCTCGGAAAAAGAAATATTATCACCTTTAGTTAAGAGGGATTGAATGACCCATTTATCAACCGTGGGGTTATCAGAGATATCTCTAGAAAGCACAGCTTCTCCTTCGATAAGTCTTTCCACCATTTCAGTCCCAGAAGGTTCGCTAAAACGATAGGTGAATGTAGCTTTGATTTTATGGTCGCCGACGTTTTGAGTCCAAATTTTAACAATATCAATATCTTTGGAATCTGGCTTTTTGCTACGAATGGTATTTTCAATTAACTCCATCATTTTATTTTGAATGCCAGAGTGCGTCTCAAAGTCTAGTGGGGTATTGCTATGAACTAGATGCCATGACCAGACTAGCAAAATGACAAAGACTATTAAACTCAAAATTTTCATCATAGAACATTTCCTCTAATTTGTGATATGAGTATATCTTTGTAACAAGCTTTTGGCAAAAGTTATAATTGGGGGAACTATGTATTCAGAATGGATGTCTTCACTAGTAAATAAAAGTTTGAATAAAAAGAATGAATTTGAAAAGAAAGTGCTTGGAAATTGGAATCAGGCGCAGGTTCTAATGGAAGAAAAACTTTGGCAACATCTGAAAGTGTTTTTCGAAGTTAAAGGATTGAGGCCTCATATTGTAGATTTTATGACCTACGTTGAAAAATGGTCTCCGCAAATGACCAGAGAAGCGTTGAGTTATTTTTTGGATTTTTTTAGGTCCTCAACTCTTGGGATGGGATTAAGGGTCGCTAAAATTAATGACACTCAAATTGAAGTGATTTTGCCAGATAGATCAAGAAATTTAGATGAAGAAGGTTACTTTCTGGAATCAGCTTTGATGACAGCAGGAATTGAAAGTTTTAAACTGCTTTGGCTCAGACATGCTCCCATCGGAGACTTTCAATTTAAAATACAAAAAATTCATTTTGAAAAAGTATCTTCGGTTTTGAACGAGAAAAAATTTAAAAGCTACAGGGCCAGATTTGAGATTCAATCGGAACAAAGAGAAATGGTATTAGCTCAGTTAAGGGCCGAACAAAAAGCATTGGTGGAACATAAAATCTTATTTTTCGACGAAAAAGAAGCTCTGGCAGCAGAGATGAACTTGAATTCTTGGATTTCCATCGTTCCCGTATTAGAATCAACAACCTTTACGACACATCAGTAAAGAAAGGCATTAATAGGGAAATTTATGGAAGGAAGTTTATGGCAGTACTAGAAACTGAAATTAATAGCGACTCTGAAGATTTTAAAAAAAACAAACGGTACATGCTCGACTTAATAGAAAACTTAAAAAAACAAGTCGAAAAAATAAAACTTGGAGGAGGCTCAGACTCTCAGGAAAAACAGAAAGCTCGCGGTAAGCTCACCGTAAGGGAACGAATTCAGAACTTATTGGATCCTGGTACCAGCTTTCTGGAATTTTCAACGCTCGCTGCTTGGGGTGTTTACGATAACGAAGCGCCCTGTGCTGGTATTATAACTGGGATTGGTGTCATCCACGGCATTGAAGTCATGATTGTTGCTAATGATGCCACGGTAAAAGGTGGAACGTATTTTCCTCTTACCGTAAAGAAACATTTGCGAGCACAAGAAATAGCTCAAGAAAATGGATTGCCTTGTATTTATTTAGTGGATAGTGGAGGAGCCTTTTTGCCACTTCAGTCTGAAGTTTTTCCTGATCGAGAACATTTCGGTCGTATTTTTTATAACCAGGCTAGAATGTCAGCTGAAGGGATTTCGCAGATTTCCATCGTCATGGGTTCATGCACCGCTGGAGGAGCCTATGTCCCGTCAATGAGTGATGAAAATGTGATCGTCAATGAAAATGGAACTATATTTTTAGGCGGTCCGCCTCTGGTGAAGGCAGCCACAGGAGAAGAAGTCTCGGCCCAAGATTTGGGAGGGGCCCATGTTCATTGCGAAATCAGTGGCGTGACAGATCATTTCGCCGAAAATGATTCCCATGCCCTTGAAGTAACACGTGAGATCGTAAAACATTTGAATAAACAACGTGTGGTTCATCTAAAGATGGAACCTCCCGAGGAGCCTGCTTATTCTATTGAGGAAATCTATGGAGTTATTCCTGAGGATTCCAAAAAATCATTTGATGTGCGAGAAATTATTTCTCGGCTTGTAGACGCCAGTGATTTTCATGAATTCAAACCACTTTATGGAAAAACGTTGGTGACAGGTTGGGGACACATTTGGGGTTATCCCGTAGGAATTATTGCAAATAATGGAGTTTTGTTTAGTGAAAGCGCTTTAAAGGCAGCTCATTTTATAGAGCTTTGTGAACAACGACAAATTCCTTTAGTGTTTCTGCAAAATATCACGGGTTTCATGGTAGGTAAAAAATATGAAAATGAAGGAATTGCAAAGCAGGGAGCTAAAATGGTTATGGCCGTAAGCAATGCCTCTGTTCCTAAATTTACTGTTGTTATTGGTGGTTCCTATGGTGCTGGAAATTATGGAATGTGTGGAAGGGCCTTTCAGCCACGGCAACTTTGGATGTGGCCCAATGCTAAAATTTCCGTGATGGGCGGAGAACAAGCTGCAAATGTATTGCTGACAGTAAAAAAAGATCAGTTAGCTATTAAAAAACAACAAATGAGTTTGGAAGAAGAAGAGAGATTTAAAAAACCAATTCTAGATAAATATAGCGAAGAAAGTTCTGCGTATTATTCTAGCGCCAGGATTTGGGATGATGGAGTGATAGATCCAAAGGAAACAAGAAGAGTCCTTGCACTTGGAATTGCCGCGAGTTTAAATAAAAAATGGAGTGAGCCCAGGCAGGGTGTTTTTAGAATGTGAAACTCATTCTTATTAAATCAAATGCCAACATGACTCTGATGATAAAGGATTGAAAATATGATGAATGCTCAGTTGAAAACCCTGATACTGACGGAATTAGATCAGGTGTTGCAGATTAAATTAAATCGACCAGAGGTGCGAAACGCCTTCAACTCAGAAATGATTAAGGAGTTGAGCTCCGTATTTAAAGCCTTGCAACAAAGATCAGATATTAAGGTAATGACTTTGGTAGGTGAAGGAAAAGCTTTTTGTGCAGGGGCTGATTTAAATTGGATGCGCTCCATGGTGAATTATAATTTTGAAGAAAACATTCTGGATGCAAAGGAATTATATCAATTATTTGAAGCCCAGAGCCAACTAGATATTCCACTCATAGGTCTAGTTCATGGCGCTGTTTACGGCGGAGCTTTGGGGCTGATTGCCAATTGTGACTACGTGATTGCCGAGAAGGGTACAAATTTTTGTTTTAGTGAAGTGAAATTGGGAATTTCTCCAGCTGTTATTTCCAGTTTTGTTTTAAAGAAAGCCAACCCTCTAGTTCATCATTATATGCTTTCTGCTTCTGTATTTGATGAAAATCAAGCCAAAGAGTTGTTCTTAGTCAATGAGATATGTTCTGCAGGTAGAGGTCATTCGGCGATTCAAACCCATCTCCATCAGTACAAAGAATGCAGTCCTCAGGCGGTTCGAAAAACAAAAAAACTTTTAAGGGAATTAAGGTCTTTAGGTACAACCAGTCCTGAATCATTAACAACAAAACTCATTGCTGAGCTCAGGGTGTCTTCTGAAGGACAAGAAGGAATCAAAAGCTTTTTAGAAAAGTCATCTCCGATTTGGAAAAAAAACTAAGCCTGGGGCAAAAGGATAATCATTTGTGAATCATCATGTAAATTTAGAAAATAAAAAAATTAAAAGAATTGCCATCGCCAATCGTGGAGAAGTCGCTGTCAGAATTATAAAAGCTTGTGAAGAACTTGAAATAGAAACCGTTTTATTACATTCAGATGTGGATACTCATTCACGAGCTTACAGAATGGCAACTAAATCAATTTGTATTGGTCCGGCCTCAACAGCGGAAAGTTATTTGAACATTGAAGCCAACATTCAGGGAGCCTTAGCAGGAAAAGTCGATGCCCTCCATCCAGGATTTGGTTTTTTGTCTGAGAATCCTGATTTTGCAGAGGCATGTATTAAAGCGGGTATTATTTTTATCGGACCGTCTCCAGAATCGATTCGTGCCCTTGGTGATAAAGTCAATTGTAAAGCTCTGGCTAAAAAGCTTGGGATTCCTTTAGTGCCTGGGTATCAAGGAGAAAATCAGGAGGTTTTATTTCTTGCTCAGGAGGCTGAACGAATTGGCTATCCTGTGATTGTCAAGGCCGCGGCTGGCGGTGGTGGACGTGGAATGAAGTTGATTCAAGCAGCAAGTGAGGCCAAGGAACAAATCGAGTCGGCACAACGAGAAGCCCTAGCGGCCTTTGGTTCATCAAAAGTTTTTTTGGAAAAATATTTAGATAAAGCTAAGCATATTGAATTTCAAATTTTTGGCGATTCCATCGGGCAAGTTACTCATCTGATGGACCGGGAGTGTTCGGTGCAACGTCGCCATCAAAAAATAATTGAAGAAGCCTTATCTCCCTCCATTTCTACTGAGCTCAGAATCAAGATGGGTGAATGTGCCGTGAGCATTGCAAAAAGTGTAAACTATAAAGGGGCTGGGACTGTTGAGTTTTTATTTCAAGATGAAGAGTTTTATTTGCTAGAAGTAAATACCCGCCTACAAGTAGAACACCCGGTGACCGAGCAAGTGATGGGGATTGATCTTGTCAAAGCTCAGATTTTAACAGCACAAAATGATTTTATCTTAACCAAAGATAAATATAAAACAGCTCATGGGCATAGCATAGAGTGCAGAGTTTATGCCGAGAATTCTTATTTAGGAGGCCTTCCAAGTACGGGATTATTAGGAACAGTGTTTTTTCCAGAAGGACCTGGAAGAAGGTATGAGTATGGTTTTGAAAAAGGTGATACCATCACTTCGTATTATGATCCAATGATAGCAAAAATTATTGTTTGGGACGAAAATAGAAATCGTGCCATAAAAAAAATGTGCAAGGTCCTTAAGGAAACGTTGATTTTTGGGGTCCACACAAATATTCCCTATCTACTGGCTATTTTAGCCCATCCCGAATTCATAAAGGGAACAATGACCACACGATTTATTGAAACTTATTTTAAAGACCCGATTCTTCCAGAAAGGTTATCACCGATCGACGAAAAAAATATTTCTCAGATAAAAAAATATTTCACAGGCAAAAAAGAAATCAAGAAAACTAAATCAAACCCTTGGAGTTTTGATTGGAGAATGTGGTCATGAAAAATGAAAATGGGGTCATAAAAAATTTTGAGTTGATTGAAAATGGAGAGACTTCAAAGGCAAGTGCCGAGGTTGTTAAAAATACCCTTTGGGTTCATGTATCTGGGCAAATTCTGGCAATGGATTTAGATAGCCATAGAGTTTCTAAGAGAAAGACAAAGACGTCTGTATCCAATCCAAATTTAGTGCTATCTCCAATGCCTGGAAAAATAACCAAAATTTTTGTGACCCTTGGACAAATGGTGAAGGCCGGGGATTCTTTGATTGTGATGGAAGCCATGAAAATGGAGTACACCTTAAAATCTAGTATTGATGGCAAAGTTAAGAGTGTTAACTGTAAAATTAACGATCAAGTGATCCTGGCTAAATTATTGGTCGAGCTCGAAAAAGGATAATTTAGATATGTCGGCAAAAAGTATAAAAATAGTTGAAGTGGGCCTTCGAGATGGTTTGCAAAATGAATCCAAAATTTTGACTGTAAATCAAAAAGTGGAGCTTGGGAAAAAACTATTAGATTCTGGTATGAAGTTTATGGAGGCTGGAGCCTTTGTTCGTGCAGATAAAGTCCCACAAATGGAAGGAAGTGACCAAGTTTTTGCGAAACTAAATGAATACTCTCCTAAAAACAATTTATCTGTATTAGTTCCAAATGAAATAGGGATGTTTAAGGCCATAGAAAATAGAGTTAAGGAAGTGGCCGTTTTTGCTGGCTGTTCTGAATCTTTTTCTCAAAAAAACATTAATTGCTCCATTGAGGAAAGTTTTTTTCGATTTGAAAAAGTTTTTTCACTGGCAAAAAAAAATAAAATTAAAGTACGAGGTTATTTAAGCGTCTGTTTTGGTTGTCCCTTTGAAGGTGAAATCAAAGAGGCCGTTGTGGTGAGGTTAGCAAAAAAACTTTATGAAATGGGAGCTTACGAAATTTCTATTGGGGATACCATTGGAAAAGCGCATGTGGGCCAAGTCAGATCCTTATTCTCGAAATTAAAGAAAGCGATACCCGTTGAAAAATTAGCGGGGCACTTTCATGATACTCGCGGGCAGGCTTTAGCCAACATATTAGAATCCTATAATCTGGGAGTCAGGGTTTTTGATTCCAGCATTGGTGGATTGGGTGGCTGTCCTTATGCTCCCGCTGCCACAGGAAATGTAGCTACAGAAGATGTTTTGTATATGTTCCAAAAAACGGGAGTGAATACTCACATTGATTTAAGAAAAATACTTCAAATCCATTCCTGGTTGACTCAGGAAATGGGAAAACCTTTGCCATCAAAATTGGGACAAGTAGGAATGTGATTCATTATTAGGCCAACTAGGAATGAGGCTCAGCGGGGGTTACGTCTATGACTCAACTCTTCGTTCTTGTCGGTCGGGACTCCCTGCGGGTTGGCTTTGGTTTCTGGATTTAAGGTGTTTTATTTTTTGACATAAATGAAAAAAATATCCTTTTCAGATAATTTTCACAGAGAAAAGACCGATTTTATTAAATTTTCTTTGAGTCTTTCTAAGTCTGTACTAGGTTCCACGAATTAAAGAGTCTAGGGGGAGTTAGTATGGGGATATTGATTTTAAGATCCATGAAATATGGATTCTACGTCTTGAGTGTGCTTCTTTTTCTGAATTCTTGTCAAAAATCGAACGAAAACAAAAATAAATTTTCAAGCGAAATTGATGAAACCCTTATATTAAAAGTGACAAAAGATAATTTTATCAATGGAAAAACCTTTTGCCAACTTTACGTAAATACAAATGAAAAACTCAGTCATGAGAACGGTGTTTGGATTGATGTTCCAAAGAATTATGACAACCAAACAAGCAGTACTGACAAAATGCAGATTTATGCTTACACTCGTAAACCCTTTGATCCTAAATTGCCTTCTTTTGTATTTGTTGATGGCGGACCTGGGCAGAATACCCATCAATTTGAAGACATTCTTTCTGACGGGTATAATCAGATTAATTTTGACCAACGAGGAGTTGGTTGCTCCACGCCAAATACATGGGACGAATATTCTGATCAAAAAATCTACTCTTCAAAGAATACTATTTATGACATGGAGGAGATACGAAAACATTTTGGAATTGAGAAATGGTCTGTTTATGGCCTCAGTTATGGAACTATTCCTGCAACTATGTATTCCTCTTTTTTTAAGGCTAACACCAAGGTGTTAGTCCTTGAAGGAGTTGTTGGGTCTGTTGAAAATCTTTCTAGATTTAATTATTTTTCAGACAAATGGAATTTGATAATCAAATCATTTAATGAAAAACAAAAAAATAGCTTTGATCAATTGATTTTAAACGATAGAGACAAAAAATTTGAAATCATCATGCAACAATTTATGATCGCCGGCTATCGCGATGCGGGGTTTAAATCTTTGAAGGAAAATCTATTAGATAAGCTATTTCCTCTTGAGGGTGGATTTAATGAAGAGGCATTTAAAGAACTAAAGAGAAAATACACATTAAGTCGAACTCGCTTTGAGAAACCTCAACAACCTGGGGCTGTGGATGACAACATTTTATCAATTTTTTATTGTAAGGAATTAAAGGCCTTCGAGAAGGATAAATTTACCTTAGACTATGATTCTGAAAAAGGGTTTATCGAACGACCGACAACATTAAAAAAATATTGGCGAGATGAATGCTACAAACATGATATCAAGGAAGAAAATCAAGATAGTTATGAGGAAGCTAAATATCCCGTTTTAGTACCTATTTACTATCTGCAAGGCTCCCATGATGCCGCCACTGTTGCAACAGGGGCTTTAAATCACTGGAAAATGGTTCCCAAAAAATCTGTTTTTTTTATGTTTTCAATTAAGGGCGGGCACAATCCGGGGCTGTCTAAAATTAATTCAGCAAATGATGAAATTAAATTGGCGCATAGAAATCTTTATATAAAAGCGTTAAATGGCGAAAAAATAGATAGTGAATTTGTTAAAAATTTAAATTCAATTATTACCAAAAATGAAAAAAATGAAAATTTAAAAAAAGTCACCTGGGAGCTATTTTTAAAGAGACCAAAAGACTTTTCCTCCATTGAAGGCGAGTTAGAAGGGATTAAGAGGATTCAATATTAGAGATTGACTACTTCCTTGATAAATATACATTGAAACTATCAAAGCGTATTTAAAGACTTTTTAAATACGCTCTCCATGCTATGACAAGGGGTTATTATGATTTTAAGAATTTTAATGTTATTGTGTTTTTTCTTTGTGACTTGCCTGCTAAATTTGAATCTCGTCTTCGCCGAAGGCGTCGGTGAAAACCTGGGTAAAAAAGTCGATACAAAAGTGAATGATATCAAAGATTATTCGGTAGAGAAAAAAGAAAAAATTGAAAAAGAATTTCAATCAAATTTAGACAAATTAGATAAAGAAATTAAATCACTTAAAGCCAAAGTTAATAAGGCGCAAAAAAAAACAACAACCGAAGTTCAAAAGCAGTGGAATGATCAAATTGATACTTTGGAAAAAAGAAAATCTGAAATTGCAGCAGATATTGCCAGTCTCAAGTTAAGTACTGGAAATGCATGGGAAGATATTAAGTCTGGGATTCAAACGGCGGTCAGTGATTTAAAAACTTCATTTAAAAAAGCAAAATCTCAGTTTAACAACGAAAATGATAATCTGCATGAAAATAACGAAGAAAAATAAAAAAGCGATAATTGTTCAATGTATTGAAGAGTTTGAACAAAAGACCCAAATAGAACTTAAATTAATCATTGAGCGCCAAGCTAGAGGCTACTGGGACCACATTTTAGCATATTGTTTGTTAGGTAATTTTCTATTACTGGCCATTGCTCATTTTAGTCAAGTTGAGGAAAATTTTGTTTTAATCTACTTTGAGTTAATTTTTCTAAATTTGGTGTTGGTTATTTTTTTACATCTGCTGATGGGGGTGCAGTTTTTAATAGGACGAAACAAGAAAAACTCAAATGTAGAAGAGAGAGCTTTGTTTCATTTTTCTCAGCAAAAAATGTACATGACTGAGTTAAGATCTGGAATGTTGATGTATTATTCTCGTTTGGAAAAAAGAGGAATTATATTGACGGATGTAGGTGTCTTAAAAAAAATCTCTGCCGCTGAGCTGTTAAATTTTGAGAGTGAATTCAACCAAGCTATGAATAAAAAAGATTTTGCCAATGAATTAGGTGCTTTTATAAGAGGGTTTGGTGTTTTTTGTCACCAAAAATGGCCTGATGAAACTTTCAAAAATGAATTATCAAATGATGTATTAGGATTCTAAATGATTAAAATTATATTATTAGTTACATTGGTATTTGGAATATTTGTATTTGATGCAGAAGCTCGAGTTGGCGGTGGAGATTCCTATGGAGGCGGCAGACGGTCCGGTGGGGGAAGTCGGGGGGGATGGAGCTCTGGTAGTGGTTCAGGATATTACCGCAATAATGACTCTGGAATTATTTTTGAGCTCATTTATTGGATCATTAGAATAGGAATTCGTTATCCTTTGTTTGGAATTCCATTTTTGATTTTCTTGGCTTTTATTTTATATTCATCCTACCGTAAATCTCATTCTTATGATGATTACTATTCAAAGTATGAATCAGATAACACGAATAAAGAACTCAATCAGACTCGTGATTTTGTGATATCTTTAACAGCGATAGACCCTCTTTTTTCTTATCCCTTGTTTAAAGACTTTATTTTTTCATTGTACTCACACTTTCATGAAAACCGCGGCCAAAAAAAACTAGATCTGTTATCACAATATTTTTCAGAAACAATTATTAACAAATACAATAGACATGAAACTCTACTTCAAGTGGATGGAGTTGTTGTTGGCAATTGTCAAATTTTAAGTATGAAAAAAACTCTAGAGTATCTTGAAGTAAAGATTTATTTTACAGCTAACTATACGGAACTTTATCAAGATGGAAAATCACAGAGATTCCTTTTGAAAGAATCATGGAATTTGCGAAGAGGCCTTCAGGTTAAATCTAAACCTCCAGAATCGATAACTTCTTTAGCCTGTCCAAATTGTGGCGCCTCTATATCTGAAACGACCTCAGGAAAGTGTTTTTCTTGTGGTCAGTCTAACAAAAATGGAAAATTTGATTGGTTTATTTATGATATAAACAGCAATAAAGAATTTTATTCACAGGCCGCTAACTCTTCCTCTTTACTTTCTTCTGTCGTTATTGAAGAGGGAACGAACTTACCGACAATAAAGGACCCTTTTATTGAAAAACAATTGGCAACAGTTTTTAAAGATAGAAGTGAACTTGAATACACGCATAAAAGGTTTAAAGATATTTTCTTTAATTTACAAAAATCATGGTCTGATCAGAATTGGGAACTGGCAAGACCCTTCGAATCGGATTCGCTTTTTAATTCACAACTTTATTGGATAGAGGACTTTAGAAGAAAAAAAGAAAAAAATTATATAGAAAAAATCGAAGTCGAAAAGATTGTCCCGGTCTGCATACATAGCGATAATTACTACCTCTCTTTTACGGTTAGAATATTTGCGAACATGATAGATTACACTAAAAATCAATCTGGTACGGTGATCAGAGGAAGTTCCTCAAAAAAGATATCCTTCACCGAATATTGGACTTTCATAAAAGGGATAGGAAGCAATCACAAGGATGCAAAAATCAAGAATGTAAAGAACTGTCCTTCATGTGGAGCAGAATTAAAAATATCCATGGCGGGAAAATGTGATTTTTGTGGAACTAAAATTACGCTGGGTCAATTTGATTGGGTTCTTTCACAAATCGAACAAGATGAAGAGTTCAATTTGTAATAGAACGAATTTCCTTTATGACTGACTCAATGGATTCTTCTGTTGGTTTAATGACAAATTCATAGTTAAATGGAATTGAGTTTTGCCAACCAACTTTCTTCCCCCAGAAGGATATTTTATATTTTCCTGGTTTTAAATTTGGTCCTGGGGACCATGATTCTGCAGTTTTGGTGATTTCTTGGATAACTTCCCATTTATCTTCCAGGTGATAAGAGTATTCTAATTTTCCGGAGATGAGGATATTTGGTTTTTTAGGAATCAAAATTTTAAAATCGTTTGTATTTTTATTAGAAGATTCCACTTTAAATAAGATGTCTGGCAGCTGAGCCGCATTGATGTTTATTTTCTGGGGAGAAAAAATTTCTTTCCCTAAAATGTCATCATTTCCAATACTCGTGATTGAATATTCAAATTCACCAGCATCAAGTTCTATTTGAGCGTTAGGGTTTTTCGAAATCAATTCTTGAACCAATTTTTTATCTTTGTCGTAGATCTTTAGTTTATATTTTTTCGTTTGTGCTGATTCTGGCCATTCTAATTTCAATTTACCCTTCAAAGTTAAGTTGGAAGCCTTTGCCGTTAGTGGCGCAAAAATCCCATTTTTACCTTGGGCATTTATATCAGCCGATTTATTAAATTCGACGGACTCGGGTGGCACTTCAATATTAATAAACTCACTCCATTGACTATAATGTCCATAAGTATTAAGAAATCGACCCCTAATTTTTACTTTTCCAGAAGTCGATTTAAATTTTAACAAGCTCGTTTTGGATTCAAAGGTTTTTAAGAATTTATTTTTCGAGTTAAACACTTGAACTTGATATTTTGTTGCTTCTTTATAGTCTTCCCATTGAATTTCTACTGAAGATAGCTTTTGAACCGCATTTTTTTTTGAAAGAACCTCTCCAAAACTGGATGTAAAAATAGTCATCGTCATTAGAAATATGAAAACTAATTTTAGCTGCATAAGTCCTTACTGCTTTGAAGATTTGATTTCAATCGGCTTTATATCTGGTGTTTTTTTCGGGTCAAAGGAAAGGTCCGATATAATCAGAGACAATTGGAATGCTTGGAATTCACTAAGCTTCAACAGATCTCCATCCAATGAATAAGATATCATTTTTTTAAAATTTGTCGAAGCTTTAGGGCCTTTGGAAATCAGTCTTACGGCCAAACTCAAGGTGTCTTTTATATTAAGGCCCAAGCGTTTATGGCCTTGGGCAAATTTGATAATGGAATAAAAATCATCATAGGCCCCTTTGGGAAATAACTCCGTGTATTTGGTGATATTCAAAGCAAGTTCCGTACAAGTTTTTTTATCTAAAAGTAAATCTTTTTCCGAACTACAAAATTTGACTACCTTAACAAAATCATCACGTAACTTAACGGGATCGCCTTTGTAGTCTTTAGAAAGAGAATGGGAAATTTTATAAGCCGTCGTAAAATCTAAATTCAAATAATTTTCTAAAAACAATTTTTGAAACAATACAAAAAAGTTTTTGGCGCGTTCTTCATCAAAGCTTGAGTATTCCAAACTGACTTCATAGGCCTTAGACAAAGCAACACCTGATTTTTTTAACAGAAGAAAGATTTTTGAAAATCTCTCGAAAGATCCCGTACAGTTTTTAGCGATGTCGATGGAGGCTTTAATCGCTTGAGGTTCGTTAAAATTTAATTCATTTTCTTTTTTAAAAAATTCGAAGGACTTTTTAAATTCAAGGGCGGATTCGCAAAATCTAGCGTCTGAAATGGGTGGATATAAAAGCGAATCATCAACTGCGGCATGCAAAAAAAATGGTACCAATAAGACTGAAAAAAGTACATTTTTTAACATTTCATACCCTAAAAAGTCCATTGCATCACTAATCTGGGGGCCCAATGGGCATAAAGATTGGGTCGATAGAAATCAGTAAAAACTACGGGCGCATAAATTTTATGTTTGTACTCAAGTTGTTTTTCATAATTTTCGACATATTTATTTTTAAATATCATAGGCATGAAGGCAGTCAGCATGGCAATGCCCGCATAGAGGTTATAGTCAGAATTGACATTATCCATTAATCCAGCGGCTGCAACAAGATTCGTAAAAGTGGAGACATAGGTTAACATTTTAATTAATTCTGCTGGTTTTTGCATTCCTTCTTCGGCAATTCTTTCACGAAGTAGAAGTGATTTTTTATCTTTGCCCTTTATTTGATTTATTTTATTTAACTCCGTCGTGTAAGGCTGTCCTGCAGAGATAAAATAAGTTAACGCAAACCAAGAAACAGATAATCCAACAGCCGCATTAACTTTAAAATCAGCATTTTTTCTAAAAACTTCGTCATTTTCCTTATCTGGATTAAATTTATTTTTACTGATGAGGGCGGCCATCAGTGTGGCACCAGAAGCTATATGAAATGGCCAAAACATAAACCAGCCATTGTCATTTTCGCGGAAGGCGTCCATTTGCAACCTTTCACTGGCTCGAGGAACAACCTGTAATTCCGGATAATCTAAAGAATTTAAAAAAGTGGCTTCCGCTTTTGAAGGATCGGCATGTAAGAGTTCATTTTTATCTTGGCAAAAGGCGAAGCTATTCCAAATCAGAAGAACACTTAAAATTTTACAGAATAAATGATGCATGATAAGCCCTCAAAAAATGTCTAAATGCGTGATTGAAAAGCTTTTTCAAATACGCTCTGAAGTTATCATAGAATTAAAATAGAAAATTATTAACTATTTGTTCAGAATTTGAATTTGATAAGGACTTTGGCCGAGACTATTTTTTATCAATTTTTTTTACTATTCCAATATAGATATAGGCAATACCAAGACTTAAGGAACGAACTGAAACCTTGGAAAAGTTTTGTGTTTTTTCCATCATTTTCACGAATTCATTTCCACATGGAAAATGGGAAGACGATTCTTGAAGGTACTCGTAGGCTTCTGTTTCCCCAGTTATCCAGCCACCAATCTTGGGTAAAACTTTGGTTGAGTAAAAATTATAAATGGAATTAACAAGAGGAATGGGGATCTGACCAAATTCCAATATACAAACTCGACCACCGTTTTGAGTCACTCGAGCAAGTTCATTAATAGCAAGAACAGGATCTGAAACATTTCGAATGCCAAAAGATATGCTACTCAAATTAAAACTGTCATTTGGATAACTAAGTGCTGTCACATCTGCAATTTCAAAATCAATGTCTAAGAGATTCTGGTTAGCCTTTCGAGGGGCCAATTCTAACATTTCTTTACAAAAGTCAGTGCCTTTTACAGTGCCAGCAGTTCCAACAACCTTTTTGAACTCAATTGCCAGATCACCCGTTCCTGTGGCGCAATCCAAAACCTTGTCCCCTAATTTGGCACCACTTAATTGAACTAATTTTTTTCTCCAAAGATGATGGATACCAACAGATAAAACATTATTTGCTTGATCATAACCTTTTGCTACTTTGGAAAACATAAGTCTAATTTTTTCAGGTTTTGATGAATGTATATCCATATTCTCTTTCATTTTTTTTCAAGTTTTCGATCTAAGGCATTTAATACTTTTTCGAGCTTAATCATTAATTGGGAAAATTGAGTCGGAGTTAATGCCTGTGGGCCATCTGAAAGAGCCTCTTTCGGGGCAGGATGAACTTCTACAATAAGACCGTCGGCACCAACCGCGGCGGCGGCTAAGGAAATATCAGGAACCAGCTCGCCAATCCCGATAGCGTGGGAAGGGTCCACAATGACGGGATAGGGACTATTCTTTTTGAGAAAAGCCACGGCATTGAGATCAAGGGTGTTTCTTGTCGCTGTTTCAAACGTGCGAATGCCTCTTTCGCAAAGGATAACTTGGGCTCGGCCAGAGGTTTCTACATAATCGGCAGCTTTCAACCACTCGTCAATATAGGCAGCAAGACCTCTTTTAAGAAGGACGGGTTTGTCTTGGTTGGCGAGTTCCTTGAGTAAAGCATAATTATGCATATTTCGCGAACCCACTTGAAAGATGGAAACCATTGGATAGAGGGACTCGATTTGTCTTGGATCCGTCACCTCGGTCACTATTCCGGTGTGAAGTTCTGAAGTGACTTTTTGGACGATATCAAAGGCGGCTTTTCCAAGGCCTTGAAAAGCCTGGGCTGAAGATCTGAGTTTCCATATACCACCGCGCAATAAACAGGCCCCGTTGGCGACAACGGAACGAGCCGATTCTAAGAATTGGACTTCACTTTCGATGGAACATGGTCCCGCAATGACATAAAAATGCCCATTTCCCATTGAATAGGTTTTGTCGCCGCTGATAAAAGTTACATTTTTTTTGGAATTTTCAATAGCCATATTTTTTTGTTACCATTAAGTCCATACAGTAGTATTAAATCAATAGGACAGATTAATTTACTGGAAAATACTGTGCAGGAAGAACCTAACATAACTTTTGATGATTTTACAAACTTTTTAAGGTCAGGATCATTTATTCGTTGGCAAGACGAATGGTATTTATTTTGGAACTTAGGTCTTAGACAGCAGATTAATTCTGACGAATATGAAAAAAGTTCAGAATTTCCTGATGGAATTTATAGCTGTGATTTTATCAGTGGGACTGTTTATAATCAATTTTTTTTAAAAACAGTAAAATTATCAACTCCTTTTTTTAAAGAATTTTTATTCAAATATATTTGTTATAACAATTATCAAAAGGAACTCAGGAATCGTTTTTTTGAACCTGATTGGTTTAAAATAGATAAAGATTTATTTAAAGAAACTTTTTTAAAAATAAAAGAGGCCATTCTTCATGGAAAAGTTAAAAAGGCAGTCCCTATAGCTTTCCAGAATGGAAAAACAAACACTCATTCAAAGATTGATAATCTACAAAAAATTCTCTTTATAAGTAAACTTTTAGAGTCTGAAAATAACCTCATCCCATACGGAGAGTGGGAAGCCACAAAAGGTTTTGTAGGTCTCACTCCCGAGCTCTTTTTTTATATTGACGGCAATAGATTTGCGACCATGGCTTTGGCAGGAACTTCTATTAAAGGCACAGCAAAACAGGACTTTTTAAGTGATGAGAAAGAACGAAAAGAACATGAAATGGTTATCCATGATATTAAGGAAAAATTAGAAATTTTTGGAACCTGTCAAGTAGGTGAAACCTATGTTTCAGAATTTCCTCATTTAAATCATTTAAAAACAGATATTCAAGTAAACCTATCAGATAAATCTCATTTCTTAGAAATACTTGAAAGGCTTCATCCGACATCGGCTTTGGGTATTTATCCAAAATCGGAATATTGGAATGATTTTATTCAACTTCCTAACCAATCGACGCGGCAAGGGTTTGGAGCTCCTTGGGGTTTTAAAATTAAAAATCAGAGTTTGTTTGTTGTTAGTATTCGTCGCCTACAATGGGAAGGAAATAGACTATGTATTCCTGCTGGTTGTGGAATTATCGAGCTTAGTGATTTTGAGAAAGAGTTTTCAGAAATTGAAAGGAAGATGAATTCAGTTAAAAAAGTATTTGAATCAAAGCCGAGTCTCAGGGAAATCATGATCCATGAATGACACTGTCTTGAATAATATGCAATTGTCAGCTTATATAATTCAGTCCCTTTTGGACTCAGGAGTTTCTGAGTTTTGTTTATGTGCAGGTGCTCGAAATGCTTCCCTGGTGAAAACTTTTGAAAAAAATGCTCACTTAAAAATTTATCATTTTTTTGAAGAAAGAAGTGCCGCCTTTTTTGCTTTGGGCAGAATTCAGCAAATTCAAAAACCAGTAGTTGTTGTGACCACAAGTGGAACTGCCGTGGCCGAACTGTTACCAGCCGTTATCGAAGCCCATTATACAGGATTGTCATTAATATTATTAACTGCTGATAGACCCAAGAATTATCGCGGAACGGGCGCCCCCCAGGCCATAGAGCACATGGGCATTTTTTCGAACTACGTTAGAAAGTCATTTGATTTGGATGCTCAGAATTATGACTTTGCAATTAATCAAGATCACCTGAATTTTCCATTACATTTAAATGTCTGTTTCGATGAACCTTTAATTGATCAGGAACCTCTTGAAATCCAATTTAATTCAATTGTCGATGTGGTTAAGGATAAGAATCGTTATCATTCTTTGATGTCAGAGAATAAGGGCTTAGAAGCTAAGAACTTCGCGACTAATAGTGTAGAGGAAAATAGTTTAGAGAAAAATGGAGAGTGCTTTTTAAAAGAACTAGATATCTTTTTAAAAGAAACAAAACCCCTCATTATTTTAAGCGCCTTAGCTGAAGCGGACCAACCGATAGTTATTCAATTTTTGGAGAGCCTGCAACTCCCCTTGTTTGTTGAGGGAATTTCGGGTCTTCGCAATCATCCCAGAATTAAAAAGTATAGTCTTTTGACTCCAGAAAAAATAACGAAGGAATTATTTTTAAATAAAACTTGCAATTCCATTTTACGAATCGGTGGCGTTCCAACCACTCGATTCTGGAGGGATTTGGAGTTTGAATTAAAAAATATTCCCGTCCTATCGATTTCTAATAATTTATTTTCTGGTTTAAGCCGTCCTTCAAAACTTTGTACTCCGATTCAGAACCTAAAAGAATATGATTCTGGTTCTCAAATTTTAATGAGTGAACCGATTTGGAAGTCACGGGATGAAGAGTTGTATTTCAATTTAAATCGTTTGTTTGAAAAATATCCAGAGTCAGAACCAGCCTTAGTAAATAAACTGTCAAAACATTTACATCATAAAAATGTCTATTTAGGAAATAGCCTGCCAATCAGAGAATGGGATTTAGCTATTTGCCAGAAAACAATTCCAGCAAAGGTTTTTGCTAATCGTGGGGCCAATGGAATTGACGGTCAAGTTTCAACATTTTTAGGTTGGGCTTCCTCAGGAGTTGAAAACTGGGCGATTTTGGGGGATCTAACGGCCCTTTATGACTTGTCATCACTTTGGATAACAAGACAATTAGAAGTGGATAATCTGACAATTCTCGTAATCAATAATGGTGGGGGAATGATTTTTAATAAAATTTTCGAGAGCGAGTATTTTTTAAATCGTCATGAAATAAATTTTTCTTCTTGGGCCAAGATGTGGAATTGGCATTATGAAAAATGGCAGACCATTCCTTCCAAACCGATTTCCTCAGGATTTAGAATCATCGAAATGGTTCCAGTTGAAGAACAAACCAAACAATTCTGGCTGGAGTGGGACAAGTGTGGATTGTGATTTGATATTTCTTCATGGGTTTTTAGGATTGCCCTCCGACTGGAAGGCATTGTTGGGCAGCCCCTCTTTGGAAGAATCTATCAAGAATAATGAAACAACAGGCAGTCTTAATTTCTACTGTCCTGATTATTTTAATATTCCCAGTTTATCTCCAAATTTCCCCTTTCAAGAATTTGCTAAAAACTTTGTTCAATGGGTTCAGTCAAATACTCACTCAGATAGAAAGATTCTTATTGGTTATTCCCTCGGGGGAAGATTGGCTTTAGCTGTTTTTGAGCAAGCACCTGAGATGTTTGCAAAACTCTTTTTACTTTCGACTCATCCAGGGCTTAAGTCAGAAGAAGAAAAAGATCTAAGAAGAATAAACGATAGTGAATGGGCAAAGTCATTTCTTTCAACTAACTGGGAAGATTTAATGCAATGTTGGAATCAGCAAAGCGTATTTGCGGGAAGCAAGGCAGAGCCCCAACGGCAGGAAATGAATTTCTCAAGAGAATATTTGAAATTGGCATTAGAAAAGTGGTCTCTTGCAAATCAAGAATCAAAAGTCTTATTAATTAAGAACTATTTTTCTCAGATTGTTTATGTTGTTGGTAAAGATGATACTAAATTTACAGACCTCGCACGTCAGCTTTTGGAACAAGTTCCTGGTTTGCAATGTTTTATACTTAAGAATTCAGGTCATCGAGTCCTCTTTGATCAGCCAGAAGAAATAGCAAAATTGCTGGTTCAAGAATTATTTCGCAGCCATAGAAACTTGATTTAAATTTGGATTTAACGTCAGCGCCTTGGCTGTATCTTGGATCCATTTGTAGTGGGCAAGAATAAGAGTGTAGATGCTAAATTGATTGCATTTATCTTCGCGGTCTTGATCCCCTCTTGATAAAATTCCCCATAAATAATGGGTTCCATTGATAACAATAAATGCGGGCCCTCCAGAGTCACCATGACAAGATCCTCGTCCAAGTCTTTGGTCTACTTGAATTTCTGTATAGGCATAGCGATTGTTAGAAATAACTGTTGCTGTTTGTCTCAAAATTTCTGAACCTTGCTTGGTCCTGGAGTCTGAGACTCCATATCCAGCAAGAACGACAGGAGTATTATTTAAAAGATAGGATGGGTTTGGTAAAAAGGTAGTCGCCGTGTAACCTTGTGGGGCATCTCCTGAATATTTTAGTAGCGCCATATCGCCAGCATCCTTTAGATTATTTTTATTAGTCACCCAAAGAGGGTGAGTCACTGCTCCGGTAACTAAACGAGACATTTCCTTTGTTGCTGTTCTTGAGTTTTGGATAAAGTAGATCAGCATCGACTGTATTTGCCGATGAACACAATGGGCGGCGGTGAGTATTAAATTATTTTCCAACAAAGAGCCCGTACAAATTTGTCGAGTTAAAGTATTGTAAATAAGTACTGTGGTTTTGGCTATGGGATCCAATTTGGAAGTAATTTCTTGCCCTCCAATAATTGAACTTAATGGAACCGTTGGATCAATACTTAAATGGGCTGAGGGATCCGAATTATTTTGGTTTTCAATTGTGGGGAAATTCTTTCCGCAAGAAACCAATAACATCAATGAAAAACAAAAAGAAAAAATATTCAGGCGTTTTGAATTAATGAGAATTTTATAAGAATTCGAAATTCCAGCCTCCTTGCTAATTTCTACTCTTTTTTGCGAATTCTTCACAAGTTGATAATCTTTAAATCAACTATAAGTTATTTTTATATTAAAAAGACAAAGGCTTTTTCCCGTCGCAGTATCGCCTCTAAAAAGCTAGAATAAATTTTTAAAATCTTCCGTCGCCTGGATCACTTTATCTGTAACACCTTTTTCCATGACGGAGTGACCACTGTCTGGGATAAAATGCAGTTTAGATCCCGGCCAGGCCTTATGGAGTTCCCAAGCGTTTTTAGCAGGGCAAACCATATCGTATCGTCCGTGAACAATCACACAAGGTAAGTGGGAAATTTTGGATATGTTTTCAAGTAAGTAATTATCAGTATCAAAAAAAGCTTTATTTATAAAGTAGTGACATTCAATTCGTGCGAAAGGAAGAGCCTTTTCAGGATCTTCATAGTCATCAATAAACTGACTATCTAAAATGAGCTTTGAGGTAGAAGCCTCCCAGGTGCTCCATATTTTGGCTGCTTGTAATTTTAATTTTTCATCTGAGGATGTCAGCTGGGAATGGTATGCTGAGAGCATGTCTCCCCGTTGATTTTTTGGAATTTGATTCCAATAGGTTTCCCATAAATCTGGAAAAATTAAAGAGGCCCCCTCTTGATAAAACCACTTAATTTCCCATTCTCGACAAAGGAAAATTCCCCGTAAAACAAAGGCTAAGCATTTTTCTGGATGAGTGATCCCGTAGGCAAGAGCTAAAGTGGAACCCCAACTTCCTCCAAAAATAATCCATTGGTTTATTTTTAGGTGTTCACGAATTTTTTCCATATCATTCACAAGATCCCAGGTTGTATTTTCCTTCAATTCTGCGAAAGGTGTACTTTTTCCACAACCTCTTTGGTCAAATAAGATGATTCGATAAAACTGTGGATCATAGAATCTGCGATGGTCAGGAGAAACTCCTCCTCCAGGACCACCATGAAGAAAAATAATGGGTTTTCCCAAAGGATTTCCACACTCTTCAAAATAGAGAGTGTGAAGATTGGATACTTTTAAATAACCTGAATTGTAAGGTTCAATTTCTGGGAAAAATGTGTTCATTTGAGGCTCCTGTATGGCCAATAGGTTTCTTTTATTTTTTCAGGAATGAAAGAAGCATTGTAGGCCATGGTATTTATTTTCATGTAATCTTCAAGACTCAGGTGGAATTTCTGATTTAGATAACTGTAGTCGTCTGAAAGGGAGGTATTAAAAATACCAGGATCATCCGAATTAATAGATACAAGAATTCCAGATTGATATAGGTCTAAGAAAGGGTGTTGTTTTAAATTGACAAAGGCTTGGGTCAATTCATTACTCAAGGGGCAAATTTCAAGAAGGATGTTTTTACTCTTGATATAGCTTAATATTTCTTTATTTGTAATTAATTGAATTCCGTGACCAATGCGCGTTGCGTGGAGGAAATCAACGGAATCTTTTATTCTTTGTGCTGCCAATTTATCAGGAGTTTCACCACTGTGAATGGTTATAGGAAAACCACTTTCATAAAGAGGATCAAAAATATTTTTAAAATCTTTAGCCACGAATTTTTCTTCTGAATCAGCCAGATCGACACCGACAAAAGTATCCTTGTTGTTGAGTGTAAAATCCAAGACCTTTTTAAGATCTTTTTCCTTTTGGCCCCGTTGAAAAATGGAAATAAGTCCCACGGCAATAGGAAATTTATTTTTCGCCAAAGTCAGTCCTTCTAAGATGTCACTATGAATTTGATCGTAGGAACGGCCGGAGCTTTCGGCAATAAAATTCAAAGAGTATCGTAATTCAAGAATGCGAATCCCATCATTATAAGCGTCTTCTATTACTTCATAGGCGAGCCGCTTCAAAATTCCTGGCTCTTTAAAAATTTTTTGAGACTGAGAAAATTTTTTTAGAACATCAGCTAAATTATTCATTGGTCGCGTGACCAAGAAATCATCTTCAATTTTAAGAAAATCAGTTTTATTCGCTAGCCCTTGTTTTTCAGCAATTTCAACGAGGGTGGAATATCGCCAAGAACAATCAAGATGACGGTGAAGCTCCACCTTAGGAAGGTTTTTAATAGACAACAGTCCAGACTTAATTTGAGCCATAGCTTTTAACACACCTTCAGTTTTTTCTTGCAAATCCACAGCAAGATCTACGTGGAGTAGTGTAAATAAGAATAAATAATTTACAATAATTTTATTTCTTGTCAATCAGTGGACAAGGACTAAATTTCAGTTTAGAAAAGGCTATGAATCATCTTAAAATTAAAAATCAATTATTTTCGAATCCTACCCAACAACCAACATTTTCAGCCTCTGTAAAGAACCTGAAAAATGAAAGCATTTCGTTATCTGATCCCAGAGCCATGAGAGCTTTAATCTCTTTGATGGACATGAATGCAGTTCTTGGTGGTGCCGCTTCTCATTATGGGGGCCCTGCGGCCTTCGCAGAGCTGATGTCTGCTGTTCATGGCTACATGTTTGAAGAAGCTAAAATGTCACAAAAAAATTGGTTCGATCTTTTTCATTTTGTCAACGATGCCGGGCATTGTGAAAATGGACTTTATGCCATTAAGGCCAATTACCAAATTGCAGGATTAGAGATTAATTCTTTAAAGCATTTTCGGTCTATAAGATCTAATCTTACAGGTCATGGCGAGGCTCATTTGTTTCCTGAGGGCGTTTTTTTAAGCAATGGACCTCTTGGCTCGGCTTTGCCTCAAACTGTGGGTTTAGCTCTTGGGGATTACTTAACTAAAAATAATCGAGTCACTTTATGTGCGCTCTCTGATGGGGCTTGCATGGAGGGTGAAGCTAAAGAAGCTCTGGCGACTATTCCTGGTTTTGCCCAAAAGGGACAACTCGCTCCCTATGTTTTAATTATTAGCGATAACAATACGAAATTAAGCGGACGTATCGATAAAGATAGTTTTTCTTTGCAGCCAATGTTTGCTTCTTTAAAAATGATTGGTTGGGATTTACACACTCTTGAAAATGGAAATGATTTGCAAGCTTGCTACACAGCGATTGAAAAAGCAGTGGCGACGGCGAGGGCAAACCCCAGGGTGCCAGTGGTGATTCATGCCAAAACAACGAAAGGTATTGGAACCAAGAAAACGGCAGAGAGCAGTTCGGGTGGGCATGGGTTTCCGCTTAAGTCTCCAAAGGAATTGCCAGAGTTTTTAAGAGAAATTTATCATGGTGAAAATTATCCAGATCAGTTTAACGAGTGGATTCAACAGTCCATTGAAATTGAAAATCAAATCATAGCAAGTGGCAAGAAAGACAGTGGAGAAAAGATTCAAAAGGGTGTTTCAAGCAGCATGATTTTGGCAAAAAAAAATGGCCTGCCTATTGTTTCCATAACTTCTGATTTACCGGGGTCAACAGGCGTTGCTGAGTTTAGAAAAGAATTTCCTGAATGTTCTTTCGACGTGGGAATCGCTGAAAGTCATATGATTTCGACAGCAGCCGGTTTATCTAAATTAGGATTTATTCCTTTCGTAGATACTTTCGCTCAGTTTGGAGTAACAAAGGGAGCCTTGCCATTTACCATGGCCTCCTTATCTCAGGCTCCAGTGATTGCGATTTTGTCACATACGGGTTTTCAAGATGCGGCTGATGGGGCTTCTCATCAGGCTTTAAGTTATCTAGCCATGGTTTCTTCAATTCCTTATGTCGATGTTTATTGTTTATCCTGCAGTGAAGAGGCTCACGAGTTAATCACTCAAGCGATTCATGAATTCTCTGAAAAGAGAAAAAACAATGAAGTGCCAAATACTAAAATCTTCTTTCTTGGTAGAGAGAATTTTCCAAAGAGTTTTGGTGCTAAGAATTATCAATTAGGTAAAGCTCAAGTCTTGAGATCACAATTATTAGAAAAAAATATGAATTCTGATGTGAATAATAATATGGCCATAAAGAATGTAACAATTGTGACTTATGGATCTTTAGTTTCTGCCGCTATAAAGGCCGCAGACTTGTTAATGGAAAAAAACATTGGATCTGAAATTATCAATATGCATTCCATCACACAAATGGATATTCCATGTCTTAAAGAAAGTTTGCAGAGAACCAAAGGGAATTTAATTACTCTCGAAGATCATCAAAAAATTGGGGGTCTTTCGCAAATGCTCAGTCAGGCCCTAGGCGAAGAACAAATTCCATTTAAACTTAAAGTACATGCGGTAGATGGGCACTTTGGACAAAGTGCTTATTTAGCAGATGAGCTCTATGAAAAACACCATTTAGATGCAAAAAGTATTTTGAATTCAGCCTTGGAGTTAACAGAAATCTAAAGCTGGTGCATTATTTTGGCCAAGGACGAGTTCATAGGAAAATCAAAACACAGGCAATTACAGATAGAATAAGGTTGTTGATTCGTGCTGAGGTTAATTTTTCATTAAAAATAATAACGCTTCCGATGGAGGCTAAGGGGAATGCTAAATTTCTGATGATACTCACCAGAGTCGTTTTTTGCCCTGCGAGTTCAAAGTTTATATGAAGTCATTTTAGCTATTTCGTCGAAATGATTTGTTAACTGAACCGGTGAAAGCTGTGGAAAAACTCCAAAGCTGGAATCCGACCAAATTCGTGCCATAGTATAATTTGGTCTTGACTAAATTTGTATATATGTTTATTTTGGTCGTATCTATGAAAAGATATCTTTCTTCTGAAATTATTTCTTTGGCATTAAAGCGCCATAAGATGGCTTTTGTATCTGGACCAAGGCAAGTTGGAAAAACGACTCTATCTAAAAACTTTATTGAAAGCTACGACCAGGCACTTTATAAAAACTGGGATGAGAGTGACTTCCGAAAACAGTGGGCTAAGTCACCCAATATAATAGCGGATGAATTTCGATTGGAAAAAATCAATCAAACTCGTTTACTTATTTTAGATGAAATACATAAATCTAAAAATTGGAAGCAAAAAGTTAAAGGTTTCTATGATGTCCATGGAGATGATGTCGATATTATAGTTACTGGGAGTGCTCGTCTCAATGTTTTTAAAAAGGGCGGCGATTCGTTGATGGGTCGCTATTTAAATTTTAGATTACACCCTTTGAGCTATGGAGAAATTTTAGGGAATGGCCTTTTAGACCCTGACCAATGGCTTAAAAAGTTATTCACCAGACCACAAAATTTTTCCGATCAAAAAATATTACTTCAGCTTAATCAACTGAGTGGTTTTCCAGAGCCCTTTATTTCTAAGTCGGAAAAAATACTTAAAATTTGGAGACAAAGTCGAACTGAAAAAATTGTTCGCGAAGACTTACGTGATCTTACTCGAATCATTGATCTGAGCCAGATTGAATTGCTTGTGAGTCTTCTTCCTGAGCGAGTGGCAAGTCCTCTAAGTATTCAAAATCTTCGAGAAGACCTAGAGACTTCTCATGATACGGTTAAACGATGGTTAAATTATCTCAGCGAACTGTATTATTTTTTTGAACTAAAACCATGGTCTAAATCCTTTCCGCGCTCACTTAAAAAAGAAGGAAAGATCTATCTCTATGATTGGACTGAGGTTGCTGTTCCAGGAGCCAGATTTGAAAATTTGATTGCCTGTCATTTATTGAAGACCTGTCATTATTGGAACGATACTGGAAATGGTTTTTTTGATCTTTTTTATATTCGAAATAAAGACAAGCAAGAGGTGGACTTCTTACTTGTTCGGGATAAAAAACCTTGGCTGATGGTTGAAAGTAAGCTTTCTGATATAAAAATTGATAAGCCAAAAGTTGCAAAATTTCAGACCTATTTTAAATGTCCATTTATTCAAGTTGTTTTTGAAAATGAAATTTGGCAAAAAACTAATGAGTCTTTGGTTGCAAGCGCAACTCACGTTTTAGGAAATTTGCCATAAATAGTCATTATTAGGTATGCAAAACCGAAAAGAATCAACAATAAAGTAATAAATAAAATCTAGACTTAAGCATTTTAAAAGTGTTCCGAACTAATACGTATCAATGAAGAACATGATGTTTTTCAATGCCAATGGATGGCAATAAATCAAGGAGGATTTCACAATGCAAGGAGGATAGAATGGGTATGCGTATTAACACAAATGTTTCGGCATTAAATGCTCAGAAAAATTTGTACATGACAGGGATCAATCAAGCTAGGTCCATGTCAAGATTGGCATCTGGCCAAAGAATAAATCAAGCTGCTGATGATGCTGCAGGTTTAGCAATCTCAGAAAATCTAAAAGGACAAATCAGAGGCCTCAGGCAAGCCAATCGGAATGCCAACGATGGTATTTCTTTAGTTCAAATTGCTGAAGGCAGTTTAAATGAAGTTTCCAACATGCTCATTCGCCTAAGAGAATTGGGAGTTCAGGCTTCTTCAGATACCATTGGCGATACCGAAAGAAAATTCTTAGATGTTGAATATCAACAATTAAAGTCAGAGGTCCAACGGGTTACCGAAGCCACATCCTATAACGGATATGATTTGCTTAACGGCACCGGGGGAGTTATCGACATTCAAGTCGGCGTAAATAACGATCCATTCAAAGATAGAATTTCTTTTAATTCGGGAGCTGCAAATTCATCCCTTGAAGCCTTAGGCCTGGTCGCAGAATCTGTGGAAACCAAAGAAGGCGCTCAATTCAGTTTGCAATCCGTCGACAATGCATTGGTATCTGTCAATGCCATCCGAGCCAATTTCGGAGCCATGCAAAACAGGCTACAATCAACTTCAAACAATTTACTTGTTTATGATGAAAATATTTCAGCAGCTAACTCAAGGATTCGTGACGCCGATGTGGCCGCTGAAAGTTCTGAATTAACAAGAAATAATATTTTAATGCAAGCAGGTGTTTCGGTATTAGGGCAAGCGAATCAAATGAATCAGTTAGCATTAAAATTATTAGGATAGTTGAAAAGATCACTGTACTCATTAGTGACAGTTTATTGTTTGCGGAATGTAAGCTATCAATTCTTCTATTATGTCGAAAAATAAAATTTTTAAGTTAGCTTTTTTTGCTTCTCTCATTTTTAGTGGTATGTGTTTTCTGGAAATAGAGTTGGCACACGCTAGTTCATGTATATTAAGTACAGCCAGTAAGCCTATTGATATAATTAATTGGCAAGGCAAAATTGACTTAGTAAAAGGAAGATTTACTTTTTATGCTTATGAAGACAAAGTGTTGGTTTTAACGGGCTATATTTTAAATAATTACACTTATATATATATTCCATTATCAAAAATTGGTGAGGCAAATTCTTATGTGGCTGATTTTAATAACGCTATCACTATCGGACATAATAGCGCCTCTTATTCTCGAGTGGTTCAACTCACTGAAGTGATTTTCTTTTCGTCCTTAGGTATGTATTTTACTTCCTACTATGATAGCACAAGTAAGTACACTCAAGATAAAAATTTGTATGTTTTAAAGAAGGATGGAAGTGTTGAAGAAATCGGAACGATGCTAGGTTCTTTTAAAGATAGGGAAATTTCTACTATTTTATATTCTAAGACGGTCAACAAAGAAATTTCTATTTTTAAATTAAATGTCAATTTAGGAATAAGTCTACCAATTCCTGGTGAAAAAATTAAAAATAACTTAGATAAAATTAAACTTTTTAACGTGTTAATTTCTGACAATAGAATTTTCTTTTCAGCTAACATTTTGTATTCCGATACAAATTCTAATAATCCAGTATCAATTATCGATATAAACACTGATTCGATTTATACGACATCAGCAATAATTAGTCCTGATTATAAATTAGCGAAATTAAGTAATGGAGAAGAGATTACTCTTAATAAAAATTATTTCAATTCAACTTTTGTTCGCTCAAATTATTATTGGAGTAGTAATAGCGGCAAAATTTCAATTAAAGCAAATAATACATCTAATGAAATTCCATTAGATGTATTTGCGGGCCATAATTCTAGCGAACCTTATACTTATGAATCTTACTTTAACGAGTACTTATTGATTAAATCCAAAGCTGATCAGCAAATTTTCATTGTGAATGGAGACAAAGTTATTTGTGAAAAAAATTTGCCTCAGTTTAAGGAATCGGAGAATGTTTTTTTAAAAACGAAATTCGAAAACCAAATTGCCTGTGATGGAACTGATTCATCCATGCAGGGATGGGACGGTTTAACTCAAAAAAACTATGATAAAGTCATTAATCAGAAGGAGTTTAGTTTTGAAGATATTGATTATTTGTTACAACGATACTTGCGAAGCGATTCCTTGACTGAAAAAGATTTAGAATTCATTGAAACAATTTATTTTGATAAAATCGGAACTGAGTTTAATGATTTGTTAACTATAGTAGTAGATAAATTTTCATCCAAGGTTAACTATAGAAATTTGAGTTTGATTTTTAGAAATTCTGCAAAAGTAAGAAAAATAACTGGAAAACTAAATAATGTTTGCATGAACAAAGAAGCAAGGGCCCAAATGTCTTCTGTATATAAAAATCTACTTCTTGATCGTGCAAATAAAATGGCTACGTCCAATCCCGCTGCTTTTAATATTCAAAGCTTACTGTACATCAAAAACTACTTAAGAATATTGACAAATCAAGACAAAGAAGATTTGGCTTCTGATATTGGAACCATATTGGCACATTCCATACAACAAAACGATAGAAATTTGGCATTAGTGTTCTTTTCAACCTTAGATTGGTTAAGCACTCAAAAAGTTCGTGAGTTTTTTGGTATAAAACCTTTAGCTCTTACGGATTTGATTGTAACTAGCAATGATTCTTATGTAAGCATTATCGGGACTAACGAACTTCTTAATGATACAGATTTTCTTTCTTCAGAACTCAAGCGAACTCAAGGTGGATTTTATTATTATAATCCCATTTATTTAAGTCTTTATGATTCTGGGATTAAAAAATTTTCTTGGTATCATGGAGATGATCTTTTTGAGGGAGACGTCATAAAGAGAAAACGAAAAGTGGAATTTATTCCCAAACCTGTAGAGGCCCCAAATAGGGAAGAGCTTTTGGATGATAAAATCTATCATGGGGTGGTTGTTTTAGGCTCTAACCTTTATGGAAGCACAAAGGATAATACGAAAAATAGTTATCTCTATTATCTTAAACAACAAAATTTTGTGGTGGCCGAACCGATAGTTATTTCTGATTCCATAGAATACTTGAAAGAGAGAATCATTGGAAAGAAAGACAAACTAGACTTTTTTGTAAAAGAAGCCCATTCCGATGGGGACTATCGAAATTTATTTTCTATTAATAAAAAAATGTTTTTGGTAAGGGCAACGCTGTCACATCAAGATTATCAAGAAATTATTGATATCATGTACACCGATGGAAGTTATTCTGCCGAGTATATTTCTAATCAACAATTCGGAGAATGGCTTAAAACAAGAGAAAATGAAAAGTTAGGTGGGCAACTTATTTATTTAAATACGAGTTGCAGTAGTTACACAAAGGCTGCTGCTGAGCTGGGCACTGCCGCAAGCAATAATCTGGTTATTATCGCTTCGGAGTCTTCAGTTTATACCTTTTCAGTCACTCAGGATAATGCCACCTATCACCTCTTTGATGGGATTCGCAAGATGTCTTCTTTTCAAGAAATTTCTAAAACCATAAAAGGAATGAGAGGAAGTTATCTTTTCCCTATGGAAGAAAGTTACAAGATTAAAATTTTTAAAAACATTAATGCAGGCTACGAAACTTATTCAAAGGTATATAAAATAAGCGAAAGTGGTGAGAGAATTCCTTATCAAATCGAACAGCTATTAAACTCAGCTAGGTCAAATCCTTAAATTGTGTTCGAAGGCTCTTAGGGTTTTTTAATATAGTTATAAAATCCAACAAGACCTAGGAGTCCAGCGCTCAGATAAAGGAAGAAGCTCATGGTGGGCATTCCAAAAATTAAGTCATTAGTTTGTTTTAAGGCAAAAATAAGAGAGGCACTTAAAATAAACGAGCTGATGATCATACCAAGAAAAATTAAGTTAAATGAAGATTCAAATGATTTTTTTAAGTCTTGAATTTCAACTAATTGAAATTTGAAATAATGTTCAGGACTATTTAGTTTTTTAATCAAAAAATTTAATTGTCGAGGCAACGCATGGATAAAGTTTTTTGATTCTCTGGCAATTTGACTTAAATCTAAGGCAATTTTATCCGCACTTAATTGATGCTTTATTAACTCTCCAGCAAATTCAATGGAGTACTGAAGGAAATCAAATTCTTTGTGGATTTTTTTTCCCATGCCTTCAATGGCAACAATAGATTTAAAAAACAACATCAATTCTGAAGGAACGGTTAATTTGTTTTGAGAGGCGATACTGGCAGAGGACATCAGGAGTTTACCTAGATTGATATTTTTTAAAGTAAGTCCATAGTAAGGCGCAATCAATTCTCGAAGTTCCCGTGCAAACACGTCGATATTTACCTGATCTGTAAAAGGTGCCAGATCAATGTATTCATAGGCTAAGCGGTCATAGTCTTCTTTGGAAAGAGCGTAGAGCATGTTGGCAATCGAAGACTGGGTCTTATTATTAAGTCTTCCGACAACACCAAAATCAATTAAAGCAATCGAGTTTTGAGGTAAAACAAAAAAATTTCCCGCATGTAAATCTCCATGGAATAATCCATCCATAAAAACCATTTTTAAATAAGCACGAAGACCTTTTTTGATGATTTCATTAGAATCTACACCTTCTTGAGCCAGTGCTTTCTCTTCAGAAAGAGGGATGCCTTTTATTTTTTCCATCACCAAAACTTTTTCTGTGGTCAGCTCTAAATATATTTTAGGTATTACAATATCTTCTTGAGAAGAGAAGTTTTGTTGAAATCTCCGAATATTATTCGCTTCAACAATGAAATTCGTTTCTAGATTTAATGTTTTGAAATACTCATCAACAATACTTTTAGGGTTAAATATTCTTGATTCAGGGATATATTTATTTAATAAATCGGCTATAAAATAAAGAACTCCCAGATCATCATTTATCGTATCAATGATTCCAGGTCTTTGAATTTTTAAAACGACGTCATCGCCAGTTTTTAATCTAGCTTGGTATACTTGAGCAATACTTGCGGAGCCAATGGGGTTGGGATCAATGCTTTCGAAGCTAGATAATAAGTTTCCTAGTTCAACGTCTAATAATTTTTGTATCACTTCGAAGGGAAGAGGTTGCACGTTGGCATGAAGTTTAGAAAATTCGATGACATATTCATCGGGAACCAAATCAGGTCTTGTAGCTAAAAGTTGACCTAATTTTACGAATGTCGGTCCTAGTTCTTCAAAGGACATTCGAATTCTTTCAGCGGTCGAATAGTTTTCATAGTTCGCCGTCATCCAGCGTTCCATAATGTATTGACCTAAATTAATTCGCTCCGCAACTTTATAGAATCCGTGTTTAGCGAACACCCCGACGATAGTTCTTAGCCTTGCTGCGTTTTTTAGAGTTTTTCCTAGAGGGTTCAGTTTTAAATCCAGAGCCAAAACTTTTCTCCTTTTGCTGCGAAGATTTATTTAGAGAATGAGGATCTGCCTGCGTTTGAGCTGTATCTTGAGCTGGGTTTTCTTTGTTTCTATGAGGTTTATTCCCAGAACTAAAATGATGATTCTTTTCCCTTGAAGCAATCGCTTGATCCAATCTTTCAAGAATAGAGCTACGCTTAGAAGAATTAACGGTATAGTCCAGCCCTTGGGGTTTCCAGGATTCTTTAGAAGCCTCTTGTTTAATGGATACCTTTGATTCAGATGACTTGGGATTGAAAAACTCATCTGACAAATTCCCACGATATTTAATTGAAGACTTATGATTTTCAGATTTTGTTTTTACGTTGGACTTAAAATGAGTTCCTGACTTTTTCTTTTTAAATAATTTCTCGGCAAAGGTTTTTTTGTTTTTATGAAAATTTAATGGTGTCGGTTGATTTTTCTTTTTTTGTTCTTCTTTGATTTTTCTAAAATCCTCTTTCATATTCTGCTCATTTTGTTTTTCTTTACGAATGACCACATCAAGAGGCATAAAATTAATTTGACCCAATTCGTGATCAGCAGAAATAACTTTAATTTTAAGGGTATCGCCAATAGTAAATCTCAATCCCGTTTTTTTATTGTATAAAGAAGGGGATTTTTCATCGTATTCTAGTCTTTGAGTGGATAAATCATCTATTTTAACGAGACCATCGATATCGTATTCTCTGAGTAAAACAAAAGCTCCGAAGCGAGCTACCGAGTTGATCATCCCTTCAAACTCATCACCCAAAAATTTTTCCATAAAACGAGCTTTTTTAATAGCGTGGATTTGGCGCTCTGATTTGGCCGCCTTTTGCTCACAACTCGAAAGCCAGGAGGCGCAAGTACTTAAATCTTCTTCAGCAATAGGACGATATTCCTTGGTTTTTAAAATTTGACTCTTTAGTAATCGATGGACAATTAAATCTGGATATCTTCGAATAGGAGAAGTGAAATGAGTGTAGAATTCAAAACCTAAACCAAAATGCCCTAAGTTGTTGGTGGAATATTTTGCTTGATTCATAGACCTTAAGGTCAAAATATTAAGAACCTGAGCTTCTGGCTTACCTGAAAATTCTTGCAAGGCTCGAGTGAGCCTTTTTTGTAATTTTCCTTGGTCTAATTTTGTCTTACCACCAAAATTATAAAGATACCGTTCAAGTGTTCTAATTGAATCTTCATTTGGGCTTTCATGAATTCGATAGAGAGCAGGAATGTCTGAATGAGACAAAAATTCTGCTACGGCGACGTTTGAAGCCAGCATGAGCTCTTCAATCAAACGGTGAGAAAATAATCTTTCTGATCGAATCACATCGACAGGAACCCCGGAAGCATCAATTTCTAAGGTGGTTTCGGGAATTTCTAAATCGAGAGAACCTTCACGAAATCTTTTAGCCATCAAAACCTTTGCAAGATCTGCGCATTTTAAAATATTTTCTTTAACCGCTTTTAATTTTTCAATTTCCACACCTTCAATAAGTTCTTGGGCTTCGCCATAGGTAACTCTCGCTTTGGAAGTCATCACGGCTTCATAAAACTTACTGGATGTCTTATCTCCATTAAAATTAAATTGCATCTCTGCGACCACGCAAAGCCTTGGTACATTTGGATTGAGTGAGCATAACCCATTACTTAACACTTCGGGCAACATGGGAATAACAAAATTAGGAAAATAAACACTATTTCCACGGAGGTAGGCTTCTTTATCAATTTCTGAATTATTTTGAACATAGTGGCTGACATCGGCGATAGCTACATAAAGCAGAAACCCTTGTTGATTCGTAAGAGTCAATACAGCATCATCAAAATCTTTTGCTGTTTTTCCATCGATGGTTATTAAAGGCAAATGTCTTAAGTCAGTTCGGTTCTTAAAATCTTTTTCTGATGGTTCTGATTTGAATTTTTTAGACTCTCTAAGAACACCCTCTGGAAATACCATCGGAATTTGTTGGTTCATCGCAACTCGTTTAATGTCATTAAGCGGGTCCTCAATATTTCCAATAATTTCGATGACTTTACCTAAAAAATCTTTTCGACCTTCTGGATACTGAAGAATTTTAGCAGCAACCAGATCACCATCCTTAGCGTCCATAGAAGATTCTGCGGGAATAGATAAGTCAGCTCCCCAGCTGTGAGACTCATCCTTTAGCATCGCAAATTTTTTATTTTGCCATTTTATTTTGCCAACAACGACCTCAGCACCTCGTTTTAACACTTCAATAATTTCGCCTCTAAATTTTTGTGAACCTGACTCAGGGAAGACGTCTACCAGGACAGTGTCATTGGTCATAATACCATCCATTGAATGCCTGGGAATATAGACATCTGGATGATCTTTAGTTTCTGGAATCAAGAATCCGAAGCCGTCGGGGTTTCTTTTAATTAATCCTTTAAGGAATTTTTTTTTAACCATGATGTCTTTAGTCTGAGGTTCTCTATTTATAAAGTCAAATAAGATCCTATTTTCTAAAAATAAAGAAACTATTTTTTTAGTTTGCTTCCATTCTAAAGTCTTTCTAGGATGAGGATATAGAAAAAAAAGGAGTAAGAATGAAAAAAATGATTTTTTTATTTATGATATCTTTGTTAAACGCGACTTCAGCTTTCGCTACGAAGGCTCGATTTGATTCCCTTCAAAACTCAGCCCATTTGTCTGATACGAGAGAGATTTTTATAAAACCAGATCAAGCAGGCACCTATGGAGAATTTGTTACTATGGAATCAGGAGCCACTGCAGGGACTCCCAATGCAGAGGGCGGTTTTTCAAGAAAGCTGGGTGACAATTCGGCGCTTGGGGCCCATCTTGGGAATAAAGAAGGACTTTCTCAAAGAGCTTTAAGTTTAGCGAGTGCCTATACCTTTAAAATTCAAAATCCATTAAACGTGTATTACTCAAATAAAATGGGTGAAAAGTCTTGGGGACTTGGTTTTCAATATGCAAATTCAGAAGATAAAAAGGCAATGAGCAAGTCTTCAACGATGGGATTAATGGCCTCGATGACAAGTTCTTCTGGTTGGGACGCACAAGTGGCGCTGGGACTATCTGGCGAAGCTACCATTGCAGACACAACAAAAGTAGAGCAAAGTTTACCCTTGGGTTTGAGCGGTAGTTATAACATGGATACCTTAACTTTCTATGCAGGTTATGAAATGATAGGAGCAAAGACGAAAGCTTCTGGGACCACTACTTCGAACATAGACTCATCGACAATGAAATTGGGAGTTGTCAATTCTCGCCTCTTTCTTCTTTTTGTGGGGATAGGGGTTTAATTGGATTCAGGGTCATACTTCCATTGCAGGGCAAAACGGCTGTTTAGGTAGCCAACTTTTTGCATTATTTTAAGCTTAAAATACTCCAT